>NZ_CP172881.1:2475000-2617500 GCF_050529065.1 Enterococcus sp. DIV0174
ATTTCACTCCCCTTCCGGGGTGCTTTTCACCTTTCCCTCACGGTACTGGTTCACTATCGGTCACTAGGGAGTATTTAGCCTTGGGAGATGGTCCTCCCGGATTCCGACGGAATTCCTCGTGTTCCGCCGTACTCAGGATCCTCCTAGGTGTCTTCCAAATTTCATCTACGGGGTTTTTACCCTCTTTGACTGACTTTTCCAAGTCATTCGATTATCTGAAAAAACTACCATATTGGAGTCCTACAACCCCAACAAGCAAGCTTGTTGGTTTGGGCTTTTCCCGTTTCGCTCGCCGCTACTCAGGGAATCGAATTTTCTTTCTCTTCCTGCAGGTACTTAGATGTTTCAGTTCTCTGCGTCTACCTCAAATATGCTATGTATTCACATATTTGTAACATCCTATAAAAGATGCTGGGTTCCCCCATTCGGAAATCTCTGGATCATAGCTTACGTACAGCTCCCCAAAGCATATCGGTGTTAGTCCCGTCCTTCATCGGCTCCTAGTGCCAAGGCATCCACCGTGCGCCCTTATTCACTTAACCTTATCAACCTTACGGTTGGGTTTTGACATCATTTCTAGCGATAGAAACTAGTCAAGAAAAATAAGCAATTGAACTTATTAAAAAACTCATTCAACGCGGTGTTCTCGGTTTGTTTTGATCTTACTTCAAATATCCAGTTTTCAATGAACAAAGTGTCTTGAGAGTAAACCTCTCAAAACTGAACAAAGTAATGATGACAAACGTGTGTAGTCTCCGTAATATTCCTTAGAAAGGAGGTGATCCAGCCGCACCTTCCGATACGGCTACCTTGTTACGACTTCACCCCAATCATCTATCCCACCTTAGGCGGCTGGCTCCAAAAAGGTTACCTCACCGACTTCGGGTGTTACAAACTTTCGTGGTGTGACGGGCGGTGTGTACAAGGCCCGGGAACGTATTCACCGCGGCGTGCTGATCCGCGATTACTAGCGATTCCGGCTTCATGTAGGCGAGTTGCAGCCTACAATCCGAACTGAGAGAAGCTTTAAGAGATTAGCTTAGCCTCGCGACTTCGCGACTCGTTGTACTTCCCATTGTAGCACGTGTGTAGCCCAGGTCATAAGGGGCATGATGATTTGACGTCATCCCCACCTTCCTCCGGTTTGTCACCGGCAGTCTTGCTAGAGTGCCCAACTAAATGATGGCAACTAACAATAAGGGTTGCGCTCGTTGCGGGACTTAACCCAACATCTCACGACACGAGCTGACGACAACCATGCACCACCTGTCACTTTGCCCCCGAAGGGGAAGCTCTATCTCTAGAGTGGTCAAAGGATGTCAAGACCTGGTAAGGTTCTTCGCGTTGCTTCGAATTAAACCACATGCTCCACCGCTTGTGCGGGCCCCCGTCAATTCCTTTGAGTTTCAACCTTGCGGTCGTACTCCCCAGGCGGAGTGCTTAATGCGTTAGCTGCAGCACTGAAGGGCGGAAACCCTCCAACACTTAGCACTCATCGTTTACGGCGTGGACTACCAGGGTATCTAATCCTGTTTGCTCCCCACGCTTTCGAGCCTCAGCGTCAGTTGCAGACCAGAGAGTCGCCTTCGCCACTGGTGTTCCTCCATATATCTACGCATTTCACCGCTACACATGGAATTCCACTCTCCTCTTCTGCACTCAAGTCTCCCAGTTTCCAATGACCCTCCCCGGTTGAGCCGGGGGCTTTCACATCAGACTTAAGAAACCGCCTGCGCTCGCTTTACGCCCAATAAATCCGGACAACGCTTGCCACCTACGTATTACCGCGGCTGCTGGCACGTAGTTAGCCGTGGCTTTCTGGTTAGATACCGTCAAGGGATGAACAGTTACTCTCATCCTTGTTCTTCTCTAACAACAGAGTTTTACGATCCGAAAACCTTCTTCACTCACGCGGCGTTGCTCGGTCAGACTTTCGTCCATTGCCGAAGATTCCCTACTGCTGCCTCCCGTAGGAGTTTGGGCCGTGTCTCAGTCCCAATGTGGCCGATCACCCTCTCAGGTCGGCTATGCATCGTGGCCTTGGTGAGCCGTTACCTCACCAACTAGCTAATGCACCGCGGGTCCATCCATCAGCGACACCCGAAAGCGCCTTTCAAATCAAAACCATGCGGTTTCGATTGTTATACGGTATTAGCACCTGTTTCCAAGTGTTATCCCCTTCTGATGGGCAGGTTACCCACGTGTTACTCACCCGTTCGCCACTCCTTTTCTTTCGGTGGAGCAAGCTCCGGTGAAAGAAAAAGCGTACGACTTGCATGTATTAGGCACGCCGCCAGCGTTCGTCCTGAGCCAGGATCAAACTCTCATAATAAAAGTTAGAACAATCTTTCGATTGTTAAGCTCAATTTGTTTGCTAGCATATTGCTTGCTGTTTAAAAATGTTTGTTGTCTTGAATTGAATCAAGACGCCCTACACATTTGGTTTGTCTTACTTTGTTCAGTTTTCAAAGGTCTACTTGAATTGCCGTAGCAACTTTTATATCATATCAGAGTGACGTTTGAATGTCAACTCTTTTTTAAAAAAGTTTCTTTGATTTCATTTGAGAAATCTTTCAGCAACTCATTTATCATATCGCATCGTTTGTTATTTGTCAAGAACTTTTTTTGAATTTTCCCTTGATGAAATCAAGCTTCATAAGCAGTCCTTTTTAAACGACTCAGTTATCTTATCATGTGATTACTCACACGTCAATAACTTTTTGAAATTTATTTTCTGAAAGAATTTTCAACTTTCAGCAGTTGTCCGCCTTGCGAACAAATAATAATATACCAACTAAAACAAGGCAGGTCAATGAATTTTTTTCTTTTTTCTACTTTTTTTCACTTGTCCGATCATTGTTATTCAAAATATATTTTTTGTTCGTTTTTAAGGCAAATATTTAAGATGTTATTTCGAAAAAGCAGAAAGAATTTATTAAATTCCTTTTTGAATTTCTAGTAAAAAAAGAAGCTATCTGTTTAGCCAGATAGCTTTCTTCTATACCATACACTCTATTGTTTAACGCATTGTTGGGAACAACAAAACGTCACGAATTGACTGTGCATCTGTAAGTAACATTACTAAACGGTCAATTCCGATTCCTAATCCGCCAGTTGGTGGCATGCCATATTCTAAAGCTTCCAAGAAGTCTTCATCTACACCGTGTGCTTCATCATTACCCAGCTCACGCTCTTTTTCTTGCGCTTCAAAACGTTCTCTTTGATCAATTGGATCATTCAACTCAGTGAAGGCATTTGCAAATTCTCTACCAATAATAAACAATTCAAAGCGATCAGTAAAACGTGGATCTTCAGGATTTTTCTTCGCTAATGGTGAAACTTCCACTGGATGTCCATAAACAAAAGTTGGTTGTGTTAATGTTTCTTCAACAAATTCTTCAAAGAATTCATTAATTACATGACCCACACCCATTGCATCTGTTACTTCCACGTTATGTTCCTTAGCAATTGCAAGAGCTTCATCTAACGTCATTTCTTTCCAGAAATCAACACCAGTTTGTTCTTTAATTGCATCGACCATATGAACACGTTTGAAATCACTCTCAAGGTCAACTGCTTGACCATCATAGGTAATGCGCGCTGTTCCTAAAACTTTTTCTGCTGCGTTACGAATAATTCCCTCAGTTAAATTCATTACATCGCGATAATCCGTATAAGCAGTATAAGCTTCTAGCATTGTGAACTCAGGGTTATGCGTTGTATCAATTCCCTCATTACGGAAAACTCGACCAATTTCATAAACTTTTTCCATTCCGCCAACAATTAAACGTTTTAAGTGTAACTCTAGTGCAATACGTAAATATAAATCAATATCTAGAGCATTGTGGTGTGTAGTAAATGGACGAGCAGCTGCTCCACCAGCTTCATTGTGTAAAACAGGTGTTTCTACTTCAATGTAGCCATTTCCATCCAGATAACGACGAATTTCGCTAATGATTTGACTACGTTTCATAAAACGATCAAAGCTTTCGCGATTACTAATCAAATCTAAATAGCGTTGACGGTAACGTTGTTCAATATTTGTTAACCCATGATATTTATCAGGTAATGGACGCAAAGCTTTTGAAAGAATTGTAAATTCTGTTGCTTTGATTGTTACTTCACCTGTATCAGTTTTCATAATTTGACCTGTAACTCCGAAGAAATCTCCTAAGTCAGCATGTTTGAAAATCTCATAGGCATCATCACCTACTTGATCTTTACGCACGTAAATTTGGATTTGTCCTTCACGATCTTGAAGATGCGCGAAGCCCGCTTTTCCTTTTCCGCGGCGAGTCATCATTCGTCCAGCTACACTAGCAGTCAAACCCATCTCAGCTAATTCTTCTTTTGTTCTTGAATTAAATAATTCATGCAACTCTTCTGAGTTATGTGTACGTTCAAATCGCTTACCAAACGGATCGATTCCAGTTTCTCTTAGTTCTTCCATCTTTTGGCGGCGAACAAGCATTTGATCATTTAAATCTTCTACTTGATGTTGTTGTTCCTCAGTCACAAAAGTTCCTCCATTCTCCTAGTTGTTCTCAGTTCTAATAATGCCAATGAAACACAAAAAAAGCAAGCCGAACTTAAATTTTCGGCTTGAAATTCACAAAAATCTTAGAAATCTGTTTAATGTTTTATAGCAACTTTTTCCGTTTTTTCTAAAAAAGCTTCAAGCAAATCATTGATTTCCTGTTGGTTTTCAGAATGGTTGATTGCTACTTTTACTTTAGCTGCGCGAGGAATTCCTTTTAAATAGTAGGAAGCATGTGTTCGAAATTCGCGACAGGCTACTTGTTCACCTTTTAAGTCAGTTAAACGTTGCAAATGAAGTTTTGCTGTCGCAATTTTTTCAGCCGGCGTCGGTTCAGGGATTAGTTCACCTGTTTCTAAATAATGTTGCGTACGGTGAATCATCCAAGGGTTGCCTAATGCTGCTCGCCCAATCATCACACCATCTGCTCCGACATACTCCAACATACGTTTCGCATCTTCGGGTGTTTTGACATCTCCGTTCCCCATAAAAGGAATCGTTAAATGCTGTTTCACTTCTTTCAAAATTTCCCAATCAGCTTCGCCCTCATACATCTGCACTCTAGTACGACCATGCATAGCAATTGCTCCTGCTCCAGCCGACTCTGCTGCTAACGCGTTTTGCACGGCAAAAATGTGTTGATCATCCCAACCAATTCGCATCTTAACCGTGACGGGAATGTCTACAGCAGAAGATACAGCATGAACCATTTCATAAACCTTATCGGGATCAAGTAACCATTTTGCTCCCGCTTCCGCCTTAATAACTTTGTTTACAGGACACCCCATATTGATATCAATAATATCTGCTGTCGTGTTTTCTTGTACAAATTGTGCAGCCTCAACCAAGCTATCTTTATTTCCACCAAAAATTTGGACACTTAGTGGATGTTCTGCCTCTTCAATATGAAGCATTTCTAACGTTTTTTTGTTTCGAAAATGAATACCTTGATCGCTAATCATCTCACAAACGACTAGTCCTGCACCAAATTCTTTAACTGTTACTCGAAAAGCAGAGTTACTAATTCCAGCCATTGGCGCAACAACTACGCGATTCGGAATTTCAACGTTTCCAATTTTCCATTGATGTTTCAACTAAATTCCTCCTACTGCTTCTTCTTTCAGCGCTAATAATTCTTGTTCAGAATACTCGTACTTATTATTACAAAATGAACAAACTGCTTCTGCACCATGGTCTTCATCAATCATTGCTTGAATTTCTTCTGTGCCCAGTGCAATGATAGCTTCTGCAAATTTTTCTTTTGAGCAGTCACAAGCAAATTGAACAGGCATTTTTTCTAAGATATTTAACTCTTCTGTTCCTAATAATCCCTTCAAAATTTCTTCAGGTGTGTGACCTTCATCAAGCAATGTTGATATTCTTGGTGTTGTTTTCAATTGGTCTTCAATTTTTGAAATTGTTTCTTCGTCTGCACCTGGCATAATTTGGATCATAAATCCACCAGCTGTTTTGATGCTGTCATCTGTATTTACTAGGACACTTAGGCCAACTGCTGATGGAATTTGCTCAGAAATAGCTAAGTAGTAAGTAAAGTCTTCCGCAATTTCCCCCGAAACGATGGGTGTCTGTCCAGAAAAAGGTTCTTTTAATCCCAAATCCTTAGTTACAGTGAACATTCCTTGTGTACCTACTGCACCACGAACATCAATTTTCCCTTCAGCATTCAACGGCAAACTCAAATGTGGATTTTTAATATATCCTTTTACATCGCCTTTACCATTTGCATCAACAACGATTCCAACAGCTGGACCGTCGCCTTGAATGCGAACCGTTAATTTATCTTCACCTTTTAGTGTCGCTCCTAATAATAAACTACCGACTAGTGTACGGCCTAACGCTGCCGACGATGTATGCCATGTATCGTGGCGACGTTGTGCTTCTGCCACTGTATTTGTTGCTTGTACTGCATAAGCACGAACAAAACCATCATGTGCTAGTGCTTTAACTAAATAATCTTCCATTATTGTATGTACCCCTTTTTTTGATTTTTCAGCTCCTAGTGAATCATACTAGCAACTTTCATTTTTTTCAACTTTTGAAATCAGAGCTTAATAATAAATAAAACTGAACAAAAAAGAAATCAATTTTGTTTGTGTACAAATTTCTAGTTCAAACTACTCAATAGAAAAACTAAATTGAGTGAATCCAAAGAAAAAAGCTGGGACATTTAATTGTCCCAGCTTCAAAACATTTTACTATTTATAACGATCTTCAAAGTTGTTTTTGTCGTAATCAGACTCTGTGTCTTTGTCTTTGTCTTTTTCTTCTTCAGCAACTTCTGAACCAGTTTCTTCACTGGCCAATTTTACTTCTTCAGCTTCGTCTTTTAGTTCTTGTTTTGTTTCTTCAAAATCTTGTTTTTCTTCTGCTTGTTTCTCCGCATCTTTTTCTTCTAAAGCACGTTTTGCTTCTTCAAACGTTTGTGCTTCTTTCTCACTTGGATAATCCGCAGACTCTGTTCCTTCTGGCATTACGCCACGTTCGAACAATGATTTAATTGCTTTTGCATCTAGTGTTTCAAACTCAAGAAGTTTTTCTGCAATCAACTTATGTTGTTCACGGTGTGCTTCGATAATTTCATGCGCTTTTTGATGAGCATCCATCAAAATCTTGCGAACTTCTTGGTCAATTTCAAATGCAACTTGTTCAGAGTAAGCTTTTGTTTGACCATAATCACGGCCAACAAAGACTTGATGGTTTCCTTCGTATTGAACTGGACCAAGTCGATCACTCATTCCATATTCAGTAACCATGCTTCTAGCTAATGAAGTCGCTTGTTCAAAGTCATTTGAAGCACCCGTTGATTGAACGCCAAAAATAATTTCTTCAGCTGTACGACCACCAAGTAAGCCAACGATTTGTTCAAACATATCTTCTTTTGTCATCAAGAACTGATCTTCTTTTGGTAAAGCGATCATGTACCCGCCAGCACGCCCACGAGGGATGATTGTTACTTTATGAACGATACGTGCGCGGCTTAAGACTAAACCAACAATTGTATGCCCAGCTTCATGGTAAGCAACCATTTCGCGTTCTTTCTTGTTAATTACGCGATCTTTCTTAGCAGGACCAGCGATAACACGATCTTCTGCTTCATCAATATCAGATGCGTCAATTTTCTTTTTATTACGACGAGCAGCTACCAAGGCAGCTTCGTTTAAGACATTTTCTAAGTCTGCACCAGCAAATCCTGGTGTTTGTTGTGCAACCACTTTTAAATCAACGTCGTCTGCTAAAGGTTTATTTTTAGCATGAACACGTAAAATGGCTTCACGACCTTTGACATCTGGACGACCAACCAAAATTTGGCGGTCAAAACGGCCTGGACGTAACAACGCTGGATCTAAGACATCTGAACGGTTCGTTGCGGCAATCACAATTACGCCTTCATTTCCGTCAAATCCATCCATTTCTACCAATAATTGGTTCAATGTTTGTTCACGTTCATCGTGTCCGCCACCCATACCAGCTCCACGTTGACGACCAACAGCATCAATTTCGTCAATGAAAATGATTGCTGGTGCATTTTTCTTCGCTGTTTCAAACAAATCACGTACACGACTTGCCCCAACACCGACGAACATTTCAACGAAATCAGAACCAGAAATGGAGTAGAAAGGTACGCCAGCTTCACCGGCAACAGCTTTCGCTAATAACGTTTTACCTGTTCCTGGAGGTCCTTCTAAAAGAACACCCGCTGGAATTCTTGCACCTAATTCAACAAATCGACGAGGATCTTTCAAAAACTCAACAACTTCAACAAGTTCTTGTTTTTCTTCTTCTGCACCAGCAACGTCAGAAAAACGAACACGGTTGGCTTTTTTGTCGGCTTCTTTGGCTTTTGATTTACCGAAGTTCATCACTCGGCCACCGCCGCCACCGCCACCACCTTGTTGACCCATCATCATATAGAAGAAGAAAATGATGATGACAATTGGCAAGAAGCTTAATAGTAGAGATACCCATATACCGCTACTTGACTCTTCTTTAATTGTTGTTCCTACATCATGTTGTCTTGCCAAGTCTGTTACCTGACTTAACGTTGTGTCGTTTGGCAAAATGATAGTTGTGAAGTGTGTTGTTGATACATCAGTTGAACCTAGGATCGCTAAACCGCCACTGTTGCTAACTGTTTGTTGTTCCTTGTATTCACCAGTGATTTTATACACACCGTTTGCAGGTTGAACACTAAATTCTTTGATTTTCCCTGACTCTAATTGTTCAGTAAATTTTGAGTACTCGATGTCTGACGACTGCTGGCTATTGTTACCAAAAATAAAATAGACCACCATGACCATCGCCAAAATTACGAGGACATAATATAAGGCATTTTTCATCATGCCGTTATTCTTTTTGTTCATAGTTACCCTCCTTAAACACTAATTTGATTTAGAAATTTTTATCAATCCTGACCATTTCATTGTAACATAACTCATTTCAGAAAAGGCACTAATTTGACTGATAAACACTAGGTTTTAAGACCCCAACATAAGGAAGGTTTCGATAAGCTTCTGCATAGTCTAAACCGTAACCTACAACAAATTCATTAGGTACGTTAAAACCAACATAATCCGCTTCGATATCCACTACGCGTCCTTCTCGTTTATCTAATAAAGTAACAATTTTCACGGAATTTGCTTTACGATATTTAAAAAGATCAACTAAGTATGCAAGTGTTCGACCACTATCGATGATATCTTCAACGATCAACAAGTCACGACCTTCAACGTTTGTATCTAAGTCTTTTACGATTTTTACTTCACCAGAAGATACAGTAGCATTTCCGTAACTTGAAACATCCATGAAATCTAACTCTAAATAAGTGTCAATTGAACGCACGATGTCTGCCATAAAAGGAACAGCTCCTTTTAATACGCCGACTACTAGTGGATTTTTATCACGATAAGTTTCAGTTAATTCTTTGCCCAGTTCTTCACAACGAGCTTGTATTTCTTCTTTTGAAATCAAAACTTTCTCAATATCCTTTTCTAACATTGGGTTCTCCTTCCAGTTGCTTCTTTTGATATTTGTAAAGAAGTATGTAGTGTATTTTATCAGTTTCTTTGTCAATACTCAAATAAGAAAAGGTAAAAGGAACAACACTATACACGTTTCTTTGCTCATCTGTAATCAACCATGCTTGTTCCCTGTGTGAATCAGGGATTTTTTTGTCAATAAAGTAACGGGAAACTTTCTTCGTAAGCGTTTCAGTCAAACGAACCCGATCACCCGGATGTCGTTGATCCACCTGAAGTTTCGTACCGTCTTCGAGCCACAAATCATGTCTAAATTCCGACCAATCAGCAAGATTTTCTGGTACAGCTAGCTTGTCACTTGAAAACAAACCAATCCATTGTGAATCACTTAAATAAATCGGCTGGTTTGGAAGCAGCATCCGTGGCACGAAGCTTTGCACTGGTTGGAGCTGTTCAATTCTGACATTCGTATACTCTTTTTTAAACAGCCAACCTTTACCTAAATCAAACTGCCATTGGCTTTTATCACTTTTCCATTGATTCACTAGAAATAAAATTTGCTGCTCTTTTACTGCGACCGTTGTTTCGTTAAACAACTGTTCAAAAAGCGCATGAAGAAAAAAATAGCGTTCACTTTCAGCCATTTCGGAAATTTTCGCTACAGAAATTTGCCAGCCATTGGCTAATGGTTGGAGAAGTTCAGTTACTTTTTCATTCATCTGTTTTTGAATCAGTTCATCCGCCCATTGAATTTGCTTTGAAAATCGTTGGAAATGACTTAAAGTTTGCGAGTTTTCTTCTTTTAATCGTGGGATAACTAAGTGACGCAGCCGATTTCTTTGTACATCTAATTTCTGATTTGTTACATCTTCAAAATAAATCAACTGCCGTTCTTTAGCATATTCATATAATTGTTCCTTACTATAACTTAGTAATGGACGAATTAACCTTCCTGTTGCAAATGGTTGTATTTCTTTGATTCCAGCAAAGCTACTCAATTGTCCCCCTCTTAAAATTTTCATCAAAATCGTTTCAATTTGGTCATCTCCATGATGGGCAGTCATCAACGTATCATAGCCTTCCTCGTGCATGATTCGAGAAAAAGTTTGATAACGAAATTGACGCGCAGCTGTTTCAATTCCTGTTTCAGCAGGCTGTTCCCACGTAATGGAATAAAACGGAAGGTTCTTTGCTGCCGTATACGTTTGTAAATAATGTTCTTCCTCAGCAGATTCTACCCGTAACTGATGATTGATATGAACAACGCCCAAAGCAAAGAAATTTTTTTGTTGTGCAGCTAACAATAAATCCAATAAAACCATTGAATCTACCCCACCAGAAACTGCAACTAAAATTTTTGTTGTTTCCGACCAAAATTTTTTTTGCTGTCCTACTCTACTAAACCGTTCTTTCACGATAATCTACCTCCTCTCAAAAAAGAAAAGCCGAGACAAAACGAAGCCAATGTTTTGTCCCAGCTATATTTTTGTTTGGTACGAATAATGATGTGTTCAACAAACGTTCTCCTAAGCTACGAATGGCAAGAAAAACGTTCGGATGATTCGTCATCTTTATTAGCTACGACGTCCGCCGCGACCTCCACGTTTTCCTTCAGTGTTACGTTTTAATGAAGTTAGTCGATCATCACTATCTTTCAAAAATGAACTCATCAATGAATCGAAGTCTTCTTTCGTATTTGAAGGCTGACTGCGAGAGAAAGATTTTTTAGGTGTTGAGCGAGTACGATTTTCTCGAGGTTCCTTATTTTGATGTTGAAATTTCTTTGCATTATGACTTGTTTCTTTACCAGCGCTTTCTGGTTGTTCTTGTGCTTTACGAATGGATAATCCAATTTTTCCGTCATCACCAACAGATGTAACTTTTACTGTCACCTCATCGCCAACACTTAATACATCATGAATATCTTTTACAAAACCGTTCGATACTTCACTGATATGGACTAAACCTGTTTTACCAGAACCTAAATCAATAAATGCACCAAAATTTGTAATACCTGATACTTTTCCTTGCAGTTTTGCTCCTACCTCGATTGACATAAAAAAAATGTTCCTCCTATTTATTACCCAATTTATATTCCTGCTTATTTTGCAGTTGTAGAACTCGTTGATTGGTTTGTTTCTTCTGTTGAACTGCTTGTATTAGATTCTAATACTGGATAGACTTGCTCGCCTTCTTTGGAATAAAAGAATTTGCTTCTGGCAAGCTTTGCGACATAGTCGTCATCCTTCAGCAGCGAGACATCTGATTTTAATTGCGAGACGTCTGCTTTGACTTCTTTCATTTCCGTGGTAGCTTCGACTTTTAGCTCAGCTAGTTTATCTAGACGTTGCATATCTCGGAAAATCTGCACACCAATGATTGAAAAAATGACCAAAGCGCCTAATAAGATGACCGCTAACCGACGTCTGCGAAAAACGAGCTGACGTTGTTGCTTTTGAAACTCAGCGTATTTTTTCTTTGTGTAATCTGTATCTAACGCAGCAATTTTATTGCTTTTTTTTGCCACTTGCTTTCGCTCCAATCTGTTTTGGCTTGTCTTTTCCATTATACCAATATCAATAAAGCTTGTCTAATCTATTAATTTACGTTTTCTGTTCTTGTTTCTGAAATAATTTCGTACATTTTTTGTGCATCTTCTTTTTTGGTTGACTCATGAAGTTCATTGACTTTGATTTCCATTGTCTTGTTCCCAAATTGGATTTTTAAGACATCGCCAACTTTTACATCACTTGAAGATTTTGCTAACTTGCCATTTACTTGAATTCTTCCTTTATCAGCCACTTCTTTTGCTACAGAACGTCGCTTGATAATTCGAGAAATTTTCATAAATTTATCTAATCGCATAAAATATCCTCACTTTTTCTTGAATTTTTGATTGAATCGTAGAATTTTTTTACCAAAAGGCAACAACAACCACTCACGAATGGTAAAAACTTTCAACGAGATGACCGCAAAGACAAATGTTAATCCGCCAATTGCGACACCGATAAGACTAATGAGTAATGCACCCGACCGATGCATGACCGGTCCAGCAATCACTTGGATTACTCCATAATAAATAAATAGAACAAAAATCATCCAAGCTAAACTTTGTAACAATTTTTTGCCAAAAGCCCGCTCTTTCCAAAAGGCATTCACCTCAGTTGTTTCTATATGAATAAAATACCAAAGAGTCACTACTAAACCAAGTAAGGTTGATAGACTTGCCCCAATCGTTCCAAACCATTGTGTAAACAATGCTGTTGTTAATAATTTTACTAATAGTCCCCAGCCAGCACCTTTCAAGGATGGACGAAAAGAATTCTTACTTTGCGCAATACTTTGGTAAGCTTGGATCACGGCGGTTAAGACAATTGCAAACACAAACAGCACTAAAGTCGCATTTCCTGCGTAGTCTTTAAACAACGCATAGTTGATATAAGGTAGTAACATTGCTAACCCGACGGAAGCCGCCAAAGCTAGTGCCGTCGTTAATCGCAGATACATCTTAGCAGTCTTCACAAATTGTCCATAAACAGCATCTGCTAAATATCTAGTCAACGTCGGTAAAAAAGTGGCACTCAATGCCGTTGCAATGACTAGCCCTAATTGTACTAACGGCTGGCCACGATCGTAGACTCCTTTAGCTATTTTAGACGCATGTTCACTCAAACCATAGATTTGCAACGCATTCTTTACAAAAAATGAATCAATTAATTGAAAGAAAATCAATAATCCACTGTAAATCGAAACTAAACCACCCTCAACCAAGAAACGACGTATCAGCCACTTACTTGGTTGCGAGAAAATAGGGAAGCTTCGAAAGCGCATTGCCCCTCCATGAATTTTTTGTTCATAATAATAAAGAACAAGATACGCGCATAAGCCACCTACTACGGCACCACTCATTGCAGCAGTTCCCGTTTCGTAAACATCCCAACTATACTGTTTAAACGCAAATGCACCGAACACGATAATCGACACGCGAACAATTTGTTCCACAACTTGTGAGATAGCCGTTGGCTCCATCAAAAAATGCCCCTGAAAGTTTCCTCGATAAAAAGACAAACCAGGCATCAATAAAAAGGTGAAGGAAACAACTTCAATCAAAGGTTTCAGTTGATAATCGCCCATCATTTGTGCTAAAACGCCACTAAATAACCAGACACCTAACCATAAACAAACCCCTGTCCAAAAAACTAAGGGATATAGTTCTTTTAGTGCTTCCCGTTGTTTTAATGGTTCTTTTTTTTCTGCAACATATTTTGAAATAAATTGTGGTAACCCCGATAGTGCCAAGGTCATCGCAATGCCATAAATCGGATACACTTGTTGATAAACATAAAATCCTTCATCACCAACTAAGTTTTGAAGAGGAATTCGATAAAGTGCGCTTAAAACTTTAGCAATAAAAGAAGCTACGGTCAAAATCACCGCTCCTTGCATCACTTGACGCATTTCTTTGTGGTCCAAGGGAATCGCTCCTTCCTATACCGACAAATATTTTTGTTGTCGCAATGCTTTAACAAAACGTTGGATTTCTAATAACCAAACAGCTTCACTCATTGTTTTAGGAATGGTTAAGCGGATAACCATTTTTTCCTTTTCAACACCTAAACCTGCTTTCAACGTTGTTTCACTTAAAGCCTCAAACAATTGTTCAACAGAATAGCGTTTCGTACCAACCTTACTTAGCGTGAAAATTACTGTTTCTTGTTGCTTACGCATCGTTTCTAATAAGGCACGATCACCATCCATTTTCAATTGTCCAACTGTTAATAGATGAGCAACTTCTTCAGGGTACTCGCCAAAACGATCCAATAGATCATCTTCAAGCTCGTCCAACATTTCTTGTGATTCCAGCTCCCGAATCCGCTTATAGATTTCAATTTTTTGACGTTGATCTGAAACATAAGTATCTGGTAAGTAAGCATCCACACCGAGGTCGATCTCCACAGTTGTTTTTTCAACTTGATTATTTTTTCCTTGTTTACGAGCGACAGCTTCACTTAACATTTGTGAATACATATCAAAACCGACTGCATCGATAAAGCCATGCTGTTGCGCACCTAATAGATTACCAGCACCACGAATAGACAAATCACGCATCGCAATTTTAAAGCCTGATCCTAGTTCTGTAAAATCCTTGATTGCTTGCAACCGTTTTTCACTGACTTCATTGAGAATCTTTTGTGGTTCATACATGAAGTAAGCATATGCCACTCGATTGCTTCGCCCCACTCGGCCACGTAGCTGATAAAGAGTTGATAAACCCATATAATCGGCATTTTCAACAAATAGCGTATTTGCATTTGGAATATCCACGCCTGTTTCAATAATCGTGGTCGTGACTAACACATCATATTGTCCTTCAACAAAATCAAACAACGTATTTTCTAATTGAACTTCCGTCATTTGACCATGAGCGTAACCAATTCTCGCTTCCGGAACTAACTCTTGGATTTCTTCAACCTTTTGCTCAATGGTTTCCACTCGATTATAGAGATAAAAAACTTGACCACCGCGTCCCATTTCACGATGAATCGCTTCTCGAATTGCTCCAGGATTCTTCTCCATAACATAAGTTTGAATTGGGTAACGATTTGCCGGCGGTGTTTCAATCACCGATAAATCTCGTACACCCAACATCGACATATGCAACGTTCTCGGTATTGGTGTCGCTGTTAATGTCAATACATCTACTTGCGCCCGAAGTTGTTTCAACCGTTCTTTGTGCTTCACGCCAAATCGTTGTTCTTCATCAATAATCAATAAGCCTAAGTCACTAAATTCAATATCTTTTGATAAAATACGATGCGTTCCGACAACAATGTCTACTTGTCCCGTACGCAATTGTTCAATCGTTTCTTTTTGTTGCTTTTTCGTTCGGAAACGGCTCAGCAAGCCAATATTGATTGGAAAACCTTCAAAACGTTCTAGCATCGTTTCATAATGTTGTTGTGCAAGAATGGTCGTGGGAACTAAAAATGCCACTTGTTTGCTTTCCTTCACAGCTTTAAAAGCAGCTCGCAAAGCAACTTCCGTTTTACCATATCCTACATCACCTACCAGCAGACGATCCATTGGTTTTTCTTTTTCCATATCACGCTTGATTTCCGAAGAACTACGTAGTTGGTCATCTGTTTCAGAATAAGGAAATGCTTCTTCAAATTCTTTTTGATACCCATCATCTGGCCCAAAAGCATAGCCAATCTCGGACTCTCTGGCTGCGTATAATTTGATTAGATCATCCGCGATATCTTCGATTTTAGAAGATACTTTCCGCTTGGTTTTCGTCCACTCACTACCACCCAGCTTATTGATTCGTGGAGCTTTTGATTCAGACGCAACATATTTTTGAATCAAATTCAACTGAGTGACAGGGATAAATAATTTGTCGTCATTTTGGTATAAAATCGTCATATAATCTTGATGAACGCCATCAACTTCAAGCGTTTCCATCCCGATATATTTTCCGATCCCATGATTCGCATGAACAACATAATCGCCAGCTTTTAATTCGTTATAACTCTTTAAACGTTCTGCATTCGTAACCGTTTGGCGACGAGCACGTTTTTTCGTTGTCTTTTGGAAAATTTCTTTTTCGGTGATGACCACGATTTTTTCTTGTGGCAATTCAAAACCATTTTGTAGTGCCCCTTCAACTAATTGCACTTGTCCGACGATTAGCTCATCATTTGCCGTTTCAATGGCTAAAATATCGTCATCGCGTAATAATTCTTCTACTTTACGAATTCGTTCCTTGGTTGGAATATAAATCATGACTGTCTGCTTTTGTTTGCGCCAACGATCAATTTCCGTTTTCAAAAACGGCATTTGACCAAAAAATTGCTGCATCGTCCGATATTGAAACGAATAAATGGCGTGAAATTTCAAATTGCCCATTCCTTTTTGGAACAAAGCAAAAAAGGTTGTCGAAAACTGTTCTTTTTGAATCAATTTATGAACATCGGTAACAAAACTCTGTTCTGAAAAAACACGAAGTTCACTAATTTTTTGTGTCTGCCATTCAGCTGCTTCTCGTTCAATTTCTCGATTTGTTTCCATCATCCTTGGATAATCATCCACCATCAAGAAGCTATCAGAGTGAAAATAATCTAAAATCGTGGTTGACGTTGGATACAGCAAATCAGCGTAAAGCTTTGCCTCTTCCGTTGGTATTCCCGCTTGCCAGTTTGACAAAATTTGACCGAAATAGTCTTGTAAAAATACTTGATCGACTTTTTCAGCAGTCGTTGCTAATCTTTTTTCAAGTAATTTTTCTAACTCTTTCATTCCATGTTCCAGATCAGTTCCTGTGTAGATTTGCTCTGACGTTGGCGAAATCCAAATCTCTTCCGTTGGTCCAATAGAACGTTGTGTTTCTGCTTCAAAGTAACGCATCGAATCAATTTCAACATCAAACAACTCCACCCGTACAGGATGTTCCATCGTTAAAGGATAAATGTCAACAATACTTCCGCGAATACTAAACTCACCGGGTTTTGCAACCATTTCTTGACGTTCATATCCCATCAGGACTAATTGGAGCGGTAGATTTTCTACATCAATTTCATCGCCAATTTTCCAGTTGAGTTGTGCATCAACCCAAGCATTCTTACTCGGTAATCTTTTGTGTAATGCAGCAACTGGCAAAAGATAAATTCCTGCTTGCTTTTCCTGCAATGCATTTAATGTGGCTACTCGCTCTGCTCTTGCTTCTGGCGAAGAAAAAGCCATTTCCGCAGACAAGACTTCATCTACTGGAAATAGATGAATGTTGTCTTGATCAACGACGTGTTGCAAATCTTCCGCTAATTGATTTGCGTAATATAAATTTGGTAACAAAACGATTATATTTTTATTCGTTTTTTTGAAAACGTGGGCAATCAGTAATGTTTTAGCAGATCCTGCTAGCCCAGTAATCAATTGCCGTGGCGTATTTGCTTCTAACTGAGCCACCCATTCTTTTACTTGAGGTTCTTGACCCACTAATTGAACAATATCCATTTCGCTTCTCCTTCTTAGTTAAACTGATTCATTGTATCAATAAATGAATGCCCGTCGAGAACAAAATTGATTGCTTGAACCGATTGATGAATACTTTCTTCTATTAAAGGTTGTGTTTCTTTACTAAAAGGACTAAGCACATGTGAAACCACCGTCTTTTTACCTTCGGGTCGACCAATCCCAACTTTTACACGATTAAAAATATTCGTATCCAAGTGAGAAATGATACTTTTCATTCCATTATGTCCGCCGGCACTTCCCTTTTGGCGTAAACGAATCTTTCCGACTGCCAAATCTAAATCATCATATACAACAATTAACTCTTCTGGATAAATACCAAAATAAGTCATTAACGGTCCGACCGAACGACCTGATTCATTCATGAAAGTTTGCGGTTTTACAAGTAAAATCTTTTCTCCCTTGTAAAAGAATTCTGCAACTTCCGCTTCAAAGGTATTTTTTTTAAATGTCGCTTGATGCTCTTTTGCAAGACGATCAACAACCATAAATCCAATGTTGTGTTTTGTTTGTTCATACTTCGTTCCAGGATTACCTAATCCTACGATCATTTTCATTTATTTATTCACCTAATTCTAAAGAACACAAAATGCTGGACAGCTAATCAGCAGTCCAGTTAAAAGATTCATTCTTCTTTTTTATTTTTAAAAACAGTATAACACATAAACAGCTGTTTCGACTAAAACAGAATGTTTAATAAATGATAAAAATATTAAAAATTTCTTCAAAACTTAATGAAATCATTGGTTTCAAGAAATAGTGAAATAACGCACATGTAAGCTTTTACATATGATACAACCTTGTTATCTGTTATATTTCCTAGTCAAATAGCGTGACAGCAAGGCTGATCCGTGTTAGCATAGTCAAGGGAAAAACAAATCAATGGAAGGATTGATACACATATGACTGCAACTGCAGAAATTAAAGATCACAAAAAAGTTATTCTTGTTGGAGACGGTGCCGTAGGTTCTAGTTATGCTTTCGCTCTAGTGACTCAAAATATCGCTCAAGAAGTTGGAATTGTAGATATTAACACAGCTAAAACTGAAGGAGACGCATTAGACTTAACTGATGCTCTTGCTTGGACACAACCTAAAAAAATCTACTCAGCTACTTATGCAGATGCACATGATGCTGACCTTGTAGTTATCACTGCTGGTGCTCCACAAAAACCAGGTGAAACTCGTTTAGATTTAGTAAATAAAAACTTAAAAATTAACCGTGACGTTGTTACACAAATCGTTGAATCAGGTTTCAATGGTATTTTCTTAGTTGCTGCTAACCCAGTTGATATCTTGACTTACTCAACTTGGAAATTCTCTGGCTTCCCTAAAGAACGCGTTATCGGTTCAGGTACATCTCTTGACTCAGCTCGTTTCCGTCAAAAGATTGCTGAATTAGTTGACGTTGATGCTCGTAACGTCCATGCTTACATCCTTGGCGAACACGGTGACTCAGAATTCCCAGTTTGGTCACACGCAAACGTTGCTGGACTACAAATTTACGAATGGGTTAAAAATAACCCAGAAGTAGATGAAGAAGCATTAGTAAATATCTTCTTCGGCGTACGCGACGCAGCTTACACAATCATTGAGAAAAAAGGCGCTACTTTCTATGGTATCGCAGTTGCATTAGCTCGTATTACTCGTGCTATCCTTGATGACGAAAATGCTGTATTACCTTTATCTGTTTACATGGAAGATCAATATGGATTAAACGACATTTATATCGGCGCACCTGCTGTTATCAATGCTCAAGGTATCCAAAAAGTTATCGAAATTCCATTATCTGATGCAGAACAAGATCGTATGAATGCTTCAGCTAAACAATTAAAAGAAATTTTAGACCAAGCATTCGCAAACTTAGAAGACTAATTGAGTGCTTCTTCGTTAAAGTGAAACTTGTAGCCGGGACAATGTATGTCTCGGCTTTTTTATTATTTTGAAATAATTATCAAAAAAGATTTTGTTTAATTTTTTCCATAATGAATATTTAAACTTCGTCTTTTTAAATAAATTATGCTATGATGAACTCGATATGCACCCTATTCTATTATTCAAGGAGTTATCGTTCTATGACAAGATCTTCCCAACACAAAAAAAAGATACACATTGGCATTCTTTCAGCACTTGGTGTTCTGTTGATATTAGTCAGCTTTTATACCTTCCGCAGTACATATTACACAAGTCACTTCTTACCTCATACTGAGATCAACGAAATTGATGTAAGTAATATGACTGTTGATCAGGCAAACAAGAAATTAAAAGACACTTACTCTAATACAACTTTAGCAATTGAAGAAAATGGTAAAGTTTGGCAAGAAATCGCTAAATCAGAATTAGGTTATCGCGATGATTTTTCAGATGATTTAAGTAAACTCTTATCCAAGCAAAACGGTTGGACTTGGGGGATGACTTATGTTTCAGCAGCTGAAAAACAAGAAATTGATCCTGTTAGTCAAGATCATTCAAAACTAGACGCTACAATCGATACGCTGACAACAAAGCTAAATGATTTAAATAGTAATCGAAAGCAAACACAAGATGCTACCATCAAAAAAACAGATGACGGCTTCGCCATTACACCTGAAGTTAACGGTGATTCAATTGACGTAGACGCAACCGTAAAAGAAATCAAAGAAGTTGCGGCTACAAATGAAAAGCAAATCGACTTGAATGACTTTAAGCAAAAAGCTAAAGTTACTGCTGACGACAAAGAGCTAAATCAACAATTAACAGCTATGAACAATATTGCTAAAGTCAAAGCAACTTATAGCATTAATGGACAAACATTCCAAATTCCTACAAACGATTTAGCTAGCTGGCTGATTTATTCAGACGGCAAAATTGATTTAGATACTGACAAAATGACGCAATATGTGACTGAGCTAGGTCAAGAATATAATACAAGTACAAATGATACCGTGTTTAACAGCACAAAACGCGGCGAAGTAAATGTCCCAACAGGAACGTACAGTTGGACCATTCAAACAGAAGATGAAGTCGCAGCCCTAAAGAAACAAATTTTAGCTGGTCAAGATTTTACTCGCTCACCGATTGTTCAAGGAAGCACAACTGCTGATCATGCTTTAATTGAAGATACTTACATTGAAGTTGATTTACAAAACCAACACATGTGGTACTACAAAGATGGCAAAGTCGCACTTGAAACAGATATCGTTTCTGGTAAACCAACAACTCAAACCCCTGCTGGTGTCTTTTACGTTTGGAACAAAGAAACCAATTCCGTTCTAAAGGGAACCAACGATGATGGCACGCCATATGCAAGTCCTGTAGATTACTGGATGCCAATCGACTGGACCGGTGTCGGAATCCATGATTCTGACTGGCAGCCGGAGTATGGTGGCGAGTTATGGAAAACTCGTGGCTCACACGGTTGTATTAATACACCACCAAGTGTCATGAAAGAATTATTTGGAATGGTCGAAGTAGGTACGCCTGTTTTGGTATTCTAATACTCAAAAAGGAGTCAACGAACAAATTGTTCGTTGACTCCTTTTTATTTTTACATTTCAGCAGAAGTAAAGACCTCTGAGACATCATCGTCGTCTTCCAATTTATCGACTAGTTTATCTAATTGTTCGCGTTGCTCATCTGTTAATGAAATCATCATTTGGGGAAACATTGTCAATTCAGCCTGGACAAAAGTAAATCCATCTTTTTCTAATTGATCACGAACAGCTACAAAATCTTCAGGTGCTGTGTAGATTTCAAATACTTCAGCTGAAGTTTGCAGATCTTCTGCTCCAGCTTCCAGCACATCTTCAAACATTGTCTCCTCATCTACTGCTAATCCTTCACGTTGAATGACCAAATAGCCCTTACGATCAAACAAATAATTAACGGACCCCGTTTCTCCCAAAGATCCTCCATTACGTGTAAAAGCTACGCGAACATTGGTTGCTGTTCGATTTCGATTATCCGTCAACGCATGTACCAAGATCGCTACGCCACCTGGACCGTACCCTTCGTACGTAATTTCATCATAATTTGCTTCATCTGCCGCAGTTGTCGCTTTTTTGATGGCACGTTCTACATTATCATTTGGCATATTAGCCGCTTTTGCTTTGTCTACCACTAAACGTAGTGCAGGATTCATTGTAGGATCAGGCCCACCTGATTTTGCTGCCATATAGATTTCTCGTGAAAGTTTTTGAAAAATTTTACCACGTTTTGCATCTTGGGCATTTTTTCTTCCTTGAATATTGTGCCATTTACTGTGTCCTGACATTTCTACTCCTCCTTTATGTTCACACTAATCATTTTAGACCCTCTGACAAAAAAAGCAATCTTCCAAATTTATAATTTCTTTTTCCAGCCTTTCACCAAAATACACAATAAAACAGCCGTCAATGCACCCATTGAGTCAAGCATCACATCTTGAAACATTGGCGATCTACCACCGGTCATCATTTGATGAAACTCATCTAGACCAGCATATCCTGTCGCCGATAACCATGCTAAAATTCCTGTTAACCACCAAATTTTTAGCTTAGGAAACACACCTAAGAACAAACTCCCCCCTAGAATAAAATATGTTCCAAAATGAGCTGCTTTTCGGATAAAAAACTCTACAAATTTGAAATAGCCTAAATGCTCAATACTCACTTCGCTTCCGCCATAATCAAAGCGAATCGTTGCGAATGTTTCTTTAAATGGCTGTGAAGAAAGCCAGCCTTCTAATCTGGAAACTTGTGACTGCTCTACATACGTTTGCGATGAACTATAAAATAATACAGCTACAATCAGCAAAGCAATGACCAAATAAAAGTTTCCATTTTTCATTTGTTTTTGGATTGAATTCATAAGTCACCTCTCCTACTTATCTTAGCTTTTTTTTTCGGAAACGACAATCTAAAAAAAGACTTCTTCTACTAGATAATGCTATACTAAATGTTGAACAAAAAATTGAAGGGAGATTTTTTATGAACTATTCATTAAACTGGGATCTTGACTCCATTTTTTCTGGGGGAAGCAATTCTTTAGCCTTAAATGAGCGTATGACTGAGCTTGAATCACAGATGGAAAACTATTATCAATTAGTTGGGAATTGGGAATTCACACCAGAAGACTTTGAACAACTACAAACCATTTTACAATTACAAGCAAAAATTTCTGATGGATTCACTCAATGTGACAGCTACATCACTGCATTATTATCTGCAAATGTAAACGATTCACAAGCGAAAATTTTATCTGGAAAACTTTATGCACTTCTTCCTCGACTACAGTCAGCAGAAACTGTCCTTTCGACAAAATTTGCAAAAATAAATGAAAAACACTGGCAAACACTAATCACAAATTCTAATTTTCAACTACTTGCGTTTCGTTTAAATGAACTTCGTCGTGATGGTGCGCAATTATTATCAGAATCTGAAGAAAATATTATCAATACATTATCACTTGATGGGTTAAACGCTTGGAGTAGTCACTACGATACCATCGTTGCCAGCATTAAGATTCCTTTTACTCAAAACGGTGAAACAGTTGAACTTTCCGCTGGACAAGCATTCAATAAAATGATGAGTGATCCTGATCAAGAAATTCGTAAAACATTATTTGTTGCTTGGGAAACAGCATGGAAAGAAAAAGCACCCCTATTTGGCGATACACTAAATCATTTAGATGGTTTCCGTCTCTCTACTTATAAGCTTCACGGCATTACTGATTATCTGCAAAAACCGTTAGAATACAATCGCTTGAAAAAAGAAACTCTTGATGTTATGTGGTCAACGATTGAGAAAAACAAACAACCTTTAGCAGACTATTTGACCCGAAAAGCAAATCTTTTTGGCAAAGAAAAAATGGAATGGCAAGATCAAGATGCACCAATCATTTTAGGCGACCTAGAAGAAAAAACATTTACCTTTGATGAAGCTGCGGCGTTTATCGTCGAAAACTTTAAAAAATTCAGTCCTAAAATGGCTGACTTTGCTCGATCAGCATTTGAAAAAAGTTGGATTGAAGCGGAAGATCGTCCAGGAAAACGCCCAGGTGGTTACTGTACTGAATTACCTGAAACAAAAGAATCAAGAATTTTCATGACTTATAGCAATTCTGTAAATGAGGTTGCTACCTTAGCACATGAACTTGGTCATGCCTTTCACAGTAGTACAATGTGGGATCTTCCTTCATTAAATCGTGAATATGCTATGAATGTAGCAGAAACTGCTAGTACTTTTGCAGAACTGATTGTAGCGGATGCCACCTTAAAAGCTGCAAAATCCAAAGAAGAGCAAATCAATTTACTAGATACTAAATTACAAAATGCGCTCGCCATGTTCATGAACATTCATTCACGTTTTATTTTTGAAAACAGTTTTTATACTGCTCGTCAAAAAGGATTAGTTTCTGAAGAAGAAATAACTTCGATGATGATTGACGCGCAAAAAGAAGGTTATCAAGATGCCTTGGCTAGTTACCATCCATATTTCTGGTCAGCAAAATTACATTTCTTTATTGATGATGTACCATTTTATAATTTTCCGTATACATTTGGCTATCTATTCAGTATGGGAATTTATGCTTATGCTAATCAAAAAGGCACAAATTTTGAACAAGAATACATTGATTTACTAAGAGATACAGCTTCAATGACTACAGAAGAGCTAGCTGAAAAACATCTTGGTGTTGATCTAACAAAACCAGATTTCTGGCAAGCCGGAATTGACATGGTTTTAGATGATATTCAACAATTCATGGAATTAACGGAAGAATTTGTTCAATAATTCTTTTAACACAAAAAACCTGAACGACTTTTCAATCCAAAAAGTTGTTCAGGCTTTTTATTTAAGTAAAAAAAACAAAAAAGAGTTAGGCATCAGCCCAACTCTTTTATTTTTTCAATTAAAATTACATGCTAACTGCAAAGTCAGGTGCAAACCATTGAACTGAGCCAACTTTTACACTTTCACCTGGTTGAGGTGCATGGATGTATTGTCCGCCACCTAAAGCAATTGCTACGTGGTAAGTTCCACCAGCTGAACCCCAGAATAATAGGTCTCCTGCTTTAGCTTGAGAAACTGAAATTTTTGTTCCAGCTTGTTCTTGAGGAACAGTATAGCCACCGATGTCACGACCAGTTACTTGTAAGTATACATAGCGTGTGAAACCTGAGCAGTCAAATCCTGATGGAGTTTTTCCACCCCAAACATATGGTGTACCAATATATTTGTAAGCTTCTGCTACGATAGCTGAACCATTAACAGATGATGAACCACCAGTTGATGGAGGTGTAACAGGTTTAGATGGTGTAGTTGAATCATCGTTACCAGTATTTGAGTTTCCATTACCAGTACTTGGTGTTGTTGGTTCTTGAACTACAGGAGCTTCTGAAGAAGAATCTTCTGTTACAGGAGCTTCCGGTGTTGTTGATTCTTCAGGTGCTGAAGTTTCAGGTACTGTAGACTCTTCAGGTGTTGAAGTTTCAGGTACAGTTGATTCTTCAGGTGTTGAAGTTTCAGGTGTTGTTGACTCTTCTGTTGCTGAAGATTCAGGCGTTGTTGATTCTTCTACTACTGAAGAATCAGATGTTGCTGTTGCTGAAGATTCAGATACTACAGTTGATTCAGTAGCTGTAGATTCAGAAACTGCTGTTTGTGCAGCAGCTTGAGCTTCTGCTTGTTCACGTGCTTCTTTTTCAGCTTTTTCTTGAGCAGCTTGTTGACGTGCTTGTTCTGCTAAACGTTCTTGTTCGCGAATACGAGCTTGTTCAGCTTCTGCTTCTGCTTTTTGGCGATTTAAATCTGCTTTCTTATCTTCAGCAGTTGCTTGTTCAGCAGCTAATGAAGTTTTCATTACGTTTAAGTCAGCTTGTGCAGATAAAAGATCACCTTTTTGAGCTTCTAAAGCTGCTTGGTTTTCAGCAAGTTCTTGTTGTTTTTGTTTGTTTTCAGCTTGTTTGTCTTCAACAGCTTTTTTATCTTCTTTTTGTTGTTCAATTAATTCATTGTTTGCTTTAACGATTGTTGTCATCGCATGAATACGACCAACAGCATCTGCAAATGAGTCTGCATCCATTACAGCATCAATGTAATTTGAACTTGTATTTTTCACTTGTGCTTCACGCGCTTGATTTTGAATTGTATCTTGGCGTTTTTCAATACGTTCTTGTAAATCTGCAATTTCTTTTTCTAATTGTGCAGATTCATTACGTAAAGTTTCTTGTTTTGATAATAAATCTTGAGCTTGTGTGTTAATATCAGTAACTTGACTTTCCAAAGCATCAATTTGTGATTGTGCATCTAATTGTTGGTTTTGTAGGTCTGCAATTTTCTTATCTTGTTGTTGGATCTGTGAATCGAAATCATCTGCCGCGGCAGCGATCGGTGATGCTACGGCAGTTAAAGTCATTGAACAAACCATTACTGCTGATAATAAACTCTTTTTCACTCTTCATTCCTCCGACTGGCTTAATTTAATAAATATCTAAAAATATTTAAGTCTTTCTTAACGATAAGAAAATTGTACCATAGCTGTATGTCAGCGATATAATAGTTATGTTACAAAAATATTTCAAAATACATTTATAAAATGACAAAATTGTTAGAAAAGGAAATAGAAACAAAAAAAGAAATTATTCATCACTGAATAATTTCTTAAATGGAAATACAAAAATAGCAAAAATAATCATGTTCAACAGCAATGTTGGGCCTAAAAACTGGGTAATAAAATAATTCTTATTCACTATCGCAAGTTTAAAAATCAGCTGAATAATTAACGTAAATAGTTCATATCCAGTCACAAAAATAATCATACTAAAAAATTCGGTAAATATATTTGTATGAATAATTTGACTCATTGAGTACATGATAAAAACAATTAAGGGAAGTGCTACCGCATAAATACCAATTACACCAATATAATACATATCAAAAATGGCACCTAAGACGATTGTCGTAATTAACAGATATCTTTTTGAGAAGCTTAGGCTACAAAATAGTAATGCCAGAATCAAAAAATGCGCATTTGCCATGTAGACACCTTTTGTCCACTCACCTAAAACTCTAGTTACCTGCCCATCCAAAAGCATAAGAAAGAACAGGATAACAGGTAGGTAATACTTCATCGTTTCTTTTTTCAGCATAAGCTACTCATCCTCCACTAAGCGTTGGATGATTGTGACAACTGATAAGTCATACATCTGTGCATAAGGTTTGATATAAACTTCTCGATCTAAACCATTACTGTCAGGTTTAACTTTTGTAACTGTCCCGATTGACAAGTTAGCAGGTGAATTACCTCCTAAACCAGATGTCTGTACAACATCGCCTTCCTTGATGTCTGTATCACCAGTCAATTGTGTTGCAACCAACGCTTGGTTTGCTTCATCATATCCTTTGAGCAACCCAAAAGCATTCCCGTTGGCAGAATTAATTTTTACCGGAAAATGATCTGAACTTTCATTAGCTGAAGTTAATAACTCAACTTTGGAAGAAGCTGCATTTACCTCAACTATACGTCCAACTAAACCTTTTTGTGACATAACAGCCATGTTTGGTTCGATACCATCTCTTGAACCTTTATCAACAGTCAACATGTCTTGCCAACTATCAGGTGAGCGAGTAATAACGTTGGCAGTGACTTTCTCATAACTGGTTAATGTTTGATTCAAATCAAGTTCTTTCTTCAATGACTCAATTTCTTTTTGATAATTTTTATTTTGCTGTGCTACTTCATCATAACTATCTAAACGCTCTTTTAGTCGCTCATTCTCAGAATAAGTAGAAAATAAATTATGCACAGAATTCACACCATTTCCGACCCATCTTGCTGGTGCGAAAACAGCTTTGTCAATAATAGCAACACTGTCATTGACAACAGATTGAAATATATTAGTTTTTCCTTCATTTGCTCGTTGAGCAGCCGTTACACTTAAAATCGTCACCACAATAATGACAATAATCAACGTAATAATAATATTTTTATTGGGATTGAACTTCTTCACAAAGACACCTCGAATTAATTAGACTCTTGTTTTTAATTTTAGCACTAAACACCTTGAAACAAAAGGCAAGTTACTTCTCTTAATCTTTTTTTAGCAAATCTTTTTCACTATGCTTGCTTTAGTTATTCAAGTGTCCACGTTTGTGAAATTCTAGCCAAAGAAGTTCCTTAATCTTTGCTTTGAATTACAGCTATTACACCCGTTTCAAATGAAAATTTAGCTGTATCAGAAACAAATTCATTACTTGCATACGAAGTTGGTTGAGTAACAGTTGCATTTTCTAACTCATATTTGCTTTCTTTGATATCCAGATGGCTGACGGGCGTCAAACAGCAATAAGCCAAGTATTTCATTTCTGGTATCTTTTTGATTGAGTAGCTGCCTGGCAAGTAATAACTCAAATTATTTTGACGATCTGCCAAAGTCAAATGCTGAATATATGGCTGAAACCTTGGCTCCAGTCCTAACCACAAATTAGATAATAAATGATCCAAACGTCCACCAGTCGCACCTACTAAGCTATAATCTGCATCGGGATAGCGCTCGAATGTAGACACTAATGCTAATTGCGTGTCAGTATCGTCTTTTTCTGCTGACGATTGAATAACCAGCTCTGCTTGTGAGAAAACATAAGTACGTTCTTCCTCATTTAACGAATCAAAATCACCCACAGCTAGTTCCAAAGAAAATCCTTGTTGCAATAAATATAACGCTCCACGGTCAATACCAACATGATAGTCATACTCAGAGCCTGTTATCTCTGGCCATTCTTGTGGTGATCCGCCTGCTGCTAATAAAATTTTCATTTTAGCTCAAAGCCTCTTTGAGTTGATTAATTTGATGGATTGGATTTTCAGAGGCATAGATGTAAGATCCTGCTACAAAAACATCTGCTCCTGCCTCTTTACAAATTTTCGCTGTTTCCGGAACGATTCCACCATCAACTTCGATTGCGTAATGATAGCCATTTTCTTGGCGAAGCAAGTCTAATTCAGCAATTTTAACAACAGTTTCTTCAATAAAGCTTTGACCGCCAAAACCAGGATTTACCGTCATGACCAAGACCTGATCAACTATAGATAACACATGCTGAATTGCTGAAACTGGTGTACCAGGATTGATTACCACACCAGATTTCACTCCTAGATCATTAATCATTTGAACAGCACGATGAATATGTGGTGTTGATTCAGCGTGAACAGTAATGATGTCGGAACCAGCTTTTGCGAAATCTGTAATATAATTTTCTGGATTTACGATCATCAAATGAACATCTAAAGGCAATTTAGTCACTGGACGGATTGCTTGGACAACATTTGGTCCTAATGTAATGTTTGGTACAAATTGACCATCCATAACATCGACGTGGATGTAATCTGCTCCACCTTTTTCTACTAACTCAATATCACGTTGTAAGTTGGCAAAGTCTGCACTTAAGATTGATGGTGCTAATTTCATTTCATTTCCCCCTATTTTCTTTTGCTCTCTTTTTTATAAACAGGTCTGCGCTTTTCAACTTCTTGTAGAAATTGCAAATAGTTATCATAACGCGTTTGTGCAATTTCGCCATTTTCTACTCGGCGTTTGACCTCACACCCTGGTTCTTTCGCATGCATACATTCACGGAAACGACAATGTGCAGACGCCTCAACAAATTCCGGAAATTGTTTTGGTAGCTCCGTTGCTTCAATCGTCAGAAAGTCAATCGAGCTAAAGCCTGGTGTATCAGCAACCAATCCATCATACAACGGAATCAATTCAACATGACGCGTAGTATGCTTCCCTCGACCAAGAGAATCTGAAATTTCTGCTGTTGCTAACTGTAATTCTGGCGAGATTTGATTAAGTAAAGTCGACTTGCCTGCCCCCGATTGCCCCATAAAAACAGTTAGCTGCTCTGGAAAGTAACGAATTAATTCATCTGTATCTCCTGATTGCTTCGGTACTATAACTGGATAACCAATTTTTTCGTAGGTTTCTTTAATCTCTTTAATTTTGGGATCATTCGGTGCTAAATCTGTCTTTGTTAGAAAAATAATTGGTCGAATCATTTCATACTCAAGCATCACTAAAAAGCGATCAAGTAAATTCGCTGAGAAATTTGGTTCAACTAAACTGGTTACGATTACACCTAAATCAACATTCGTCACCGGCGGTCTTACTAATTGATTTTTTCGTGGCAAAATTTCCAGCAAATAACCATCTGTTTTATTTTCACTTTCAAAAATGACTTGGTCACCAACTAATGGACTAATTTTTCGATTACGAAAATTTCCTCTTCCTCGTGTTTGGTAGGTTTCCCCATCGGCATAAACATAATAAAAACCACTGATTGCTTTTCTAATTTGTCCTCTGATTTGTGCCACCTCCGTTTTTTATTTATTTTAACACAGGAAAAAGAATTCTTATGCCTTTACAAGTAAACTTATTAAACTCTAGAAAATTTATTTTTACATTTTTCTATAAAAAAAGAATTATGTCATTAGTTTTTCACTAACAACATAATTCTTTTGTGCTTAGTTGAGTCACATGTGGTTACTCTTGTGATTTATTTTCTTCCTTTGATTCTCCTGTTGTCTCTGTCGTTTCTTTTGTTGAACTACTTGATGAATCTTTTTCTGAAGAAGCTTTTGCTGGATCTGGTCCCTTGGAGTAAACAACACTCACGATATCACCTTTAGCAATGCTTGCTCCGACACCTGGATTAGTACGAATAACTTTATCCTTGTCGACAGTATCTGAGTATTCAGATGTTTCATGTCCAATGTATTCAGCGCCAATCCCAGATAAATAATTTTGTGCTTCACTCTTTGAATAGCCTGAAATATCATTTAGACGACTTGGTTTTTCCTCAGCTCCTTGGCTGACTACAAAACTAACAGCTGTTTCTGCTGCCGTGAATTCGCCTGACCCGGGATTTTGACTAATAATATTTCCCGCAGCTATCGTATCGCTATAATCATAGCTCACGCTAATATTCGATGCTAAAAAGCCTGCAGATATCAACGTACTATAAACTTCATCATAGTTTTCGCCTGTATGATTATACAAATAAACTGGTTCCGCTCCTTTGCTCACTTTGAAAGTAATTGTATCAGAATCCGGATCAACTTCTCCGTCCGCAGGTGTTTGAGAAATAATTGCACCCTTCTCAACTTCAGAACTATATTCTTCTTCCGACTTAATTTGGTTTTCTGAAAAACCTAATTCAATTAAATTTGCTTTTGCTTCATCGTAGTTTACGCCAGCATAATCTTTTAATTTGATTTTTTTCGAGCCACTGCTTAAATATAATTTTACTTCGCGATTCCTTTTCACAGTTGTCTTTGCTGCAGGATCTGTTTTAACCACATTTCCTTCTTCAATTTTGTCATCAGCAATTTCTTCTGTCTCGCTCGCTACTTTTAGATTCGCGTTTTCCAACACCGTTCGAGCCGCTGCTTCCGTTAAATCTGATACATCTGGTACTTCCACTTCGCCTCGACCACCAGAAGCAAAAAATACGCCTGCGCCGATGCCTAAGCCCAGTAAGACCAGAATGAGTAAAATCCACCATTTTTTTCGTTTTTTCTTTGGTTTTTCTTCCTCTTCTTCTGGTTGATGATTTGGTTGTTCCCACACGTCATGCTCATCTGGTAAACGCATCGACTTGAACGAATCTGGCATTGGTGAGTCTGCATCAATCGGTGTCAGCACTTTGGTTTCATTCAGCATAGCTTGCGGTTCCCACTTTGGTTCATTCGCACGCGCAGGTGAAAGAACCGTTGCTAAGTCTTCATTCATTTCATCCGCAGTCAAATACCGATCCGTTGGTTCTTTTGCAGTTGCTTTCAATACAACATTTTCCAATGCCTGTGGCGCTCCCGGATCAATCGCTTTAATCGAAGGTAGCTCATCTTGAAAATGTTTCAAAGCGATCGTTACTGCTGACTCACCGTCAAATGGCACACTACCTGTCAACATCTCATAAAGAATGATTCCAAGCGCATAAATATCGGACTGTTTCGTAGCCATACTTCCTCTTGCTTGTTCAGGTGACAAGTAATGCACGGAGCCTAACATTGTATTCGTTTGAGTAATTGATGTTTCAGATAATGCAATCGCAATTCCAAAATCAGTAATCTTCACGACACCTTCATGGTCAATCAAAATATTTTGAGGTTTTAAATCGCGATGGATGATTTGATGATTATGAGCCAAAGAAATCGCTGATAAAATTTGTTGCATAATATCAACAGCTGTCTGATATGGAATTGGATAATGGGTTTGGATGTATCGCTTGAGATCCATTCCCTTCACATATTCCATTACTAAATATTGCATACCAGCTTCTTCACCAACATCATACACACTCACGATGTTTGGATGAACCAATTCAGTTGCTGCTAACGCTTCTCTTTGAAATCTGCGGATAGCAGTTTTGTCGTTTTGAAAGTCAAACCGTAAAACCTTGACAGCTACATCACGGTCTAAGATTAGGTCATGGGCCAAGAAAACATTTGCCATTCCGCCACTGCCAATATTGCCAGTGATTTGGTAACGTCCATTTAATTTCTTACCTAACTCGATCATGCACAGTCCTCCTTGTACTCAATAAGGAGTGCAGTAATGTTATCAGCGCCACCTGCCTCGTTTGCACGATCGATCAATTCTTTTACTTTATCCGTAAGCGAACCGGCACCATCGATAATTGACCCAATCATTTCTTCTGACAACATATTAGTAAGTCCATCTGAGCAAAGTAATAATCGATCACCCAATTGCCAAGAATAAGTTGCTACATCTACTTCAACTGTCCCCGGCATTCCTACCGATCGTGTCAAAATATTTTTTCTTGGATGGTTCACTGCCATTTCTTGACTGATTTCACCAGATTTGACCAGTTCATTCACTAATGAATGGTCTTCTGTTAACTGCTTTAATTGGTCTTCACGTACTAGATAAGCACGACTATCCCCAACATTTGCAATCGTAAATCTTGTTTCTGACAGAGCTGCAGCAACAATGGTTGTCCCCATACCATTATATTCTGGCTTTTCTTGCCCTCGCTGATAAATTTTACCATTTTCATTTTGGATTGTTTGAATAAACCACTGGGCAATTTTTTCACTATCTTTTAGTGCTTGTCCTTCCCAGTCAGCACCCAAATTGGTCACAGCCATTTGACTGGCAATATCACCAGCTCGGTGCCCACCCATTCCATCAGCTAAAACTGCCAGTTTGATTCCTTCTTGATTAGTAAATACACTCGCATAGTCTTGGTTGGTATTACGGCGTCTTCCTACATCTGATTGAAATTCAATTTGCATTTCTTCACCTCATTACTTTTTACGCAAACAACAGATAAAAAAGCCATCTGTATTAAATTGATGTGGATACAAAGTTAACATTTTATCTTCGATTGATGATTTTAGCACAGGACTCACTAAAACATCAATCCTTTCAAATTCAGGATGTCGTTTTAAAAAGGTCGAAATGACCCCTTGATTTTCATCAGCTAGAATGGTGCAAGTGCTATAAGTCAAGATTCCTGACGATTTTAACGTAGGAGCACAGCTTTCCAAAATTGCTAATTGAATTTTAGGTAAATTTTCTAAATCTTGTGGATTTTTTTTGTAGCGAATGTCTGGTTTCCGACGCAATAAGCCTAAACCAGAACATGGTGCATCAACCAAAATACGATCAAATTGTTCTGATTCAAAAGTTTGTTGTACTTCTCGTGCATCCATTTTTTGTGCAAAAACTGCTGACGACACATTTAAGCGAGCAGCATTTTCGTCAATTAGCTTTACTTTATGATCATGAACATCAAGAGCAATCACTTCGCCACCACATGTTGAATCTAAAAATGTTGCAATATGCGTTGTTTTACCGCCTGGCGCAGCACATGCATCCAGCACATGATGCTCTGGCTCAATTTGCATGGCTGGTGCAACTAGCATGGAGCTTTCATCTTGGACAGTTAGCAACCCATCATGAAATAGTGAACTCGAAGCTAAATGACCTTTTTCAGCAACAACACCATAAGGGCTAACTTGGCTTTCTTTCACAGAGATATCTTCTTCATTCAAAACAGTGATTGCTTGTTCACGTGACAAGCGACGAACATCCACTCGTCCACTTGCATGGCTTGATTCATAGAGTGAATAACCTAGTTTTTCTGTTTCTTCAAACCCAATTTGATCAATAAAACGTTGAGTCAGCCAAACAGGTAGACTGATTTTCACTGCCAATCGCTCTACGGGATCTTTGATTGTTTCTACGTCAGGTTTTCCTTGGCGTTGATAACTTCTCAATACGCCATTCACGAATTTTCCTGTTCCGGGGTTTCCTTTTATTTTCGCAATTTCCACAGCTTCGTTCAAAATCGCATGGTCTGGAACCTTGTCTAAAAATTCCAGCTGATAAACAGACAACAACAGCAATGTTTTGACCCATTCATCTACTTTTTTTGCTTTAGCAATAAAAGGAGTAATATAAAATTCAAGTAATAATTGATGACTAATCGTTCCATAAACAAGTTCTGTAAATAGTCCGATATCTTTTGGATTAAGCTTTCCTTTGTTAATCATTTCGTTTAATAAAAGATTGGAGTACGCACCACCTTTAGAAACTCGTTCTAAGGTCATTAAAGCCATGTAGCGTACAGATTTTTTCATACTGTTTGGGATTTTTGTCATTATTTCACCTGCTGTCCAACCATTACATGCTGGCCGCTACCATTTAGAAATGCTTGAATGGTTTGCTTCCCTTTACCTGCAGGTTGTAATTCTTTGATTGCTAATACCGTTTGATTGCCACACGCAATCCAAAGGTTCTTTTTATCTTTGCGAATGATTGTACCGGGAGCTTCGGTTGTTTCCTCTGCAAGTGGCTCCACAGCTAGTAATTTCCAACGAGCATCTTCATACGTTGTAAATGCGATTGGCCAAGGACGCATCCCGCGTACTTGATTATCAACTTCTTCAGCCTTTTTATTCCAATCGATTGCTTCTTGTTCTCTTGTAATGTTAGGAGAAAAGGTCACTTTTTCTTCATCTTGAGGAGTTGGTGTTAAGCTACCATCTAAAATACTTGGTAATGTTTTTAATAAGAGTTCTTTTCCTAATAAACTCAATTTATCAAACATTGTTCCAACATCATCTTGTTTGGTAATGGGCAAGCTTTCTTGCGCAAAAATGCCACCAGCATCCATTTTTTTAATCATTTCCATAATGGTGACACCTGTTTCTTTTTCACCATTGATAATCGAATAATGTACAGGTGCTCCTCCACGATATTTAGGTAATAAAGAAGCATGGACATTGATTGCTCCATGTTTAGGAACTTGAAGTAATTTTTCTGGTAAAAATTGACCGAAGGCAGCCGTAATCAAAATATCTGGTTGTAATTCAACGATTTTTTCCATTTCTTCTGAGCCAGAAATCTTTTCTGGTTGTAGTACTAGCAAATCGTGCTTCAATGCTGCTTCTTTGACTGGCGTTGGTGTAATCACTTTTTTTCTACCAACTGGTCGATCAGGCTGTGTCACTACAGCTTGAACTGTATAGCCAGCTTCCAATAACCCCTCTAGTATTGGGACGGAAAAAGCTGGTGTTCCCATAAATACAATATTAGTCATTCATGTGCTCCTCCATATATTTTTCAAGTTCTTCTTCAGGAATTTGTTCAATCATTTTTTCAACAAACAAAACACCGTTTAAATGATCGATTTCATGTTGAAAGGCTCGTGCTAAATAGTCGAATGCCGTTACTTCCATTTCTTGACCTTCACGATCAAAATAGCGAACAGTCACCTCGTCTGCACGTTTCACAGTCCCATAAACATGCGGGATACTCAAACAACCTTCCACATCTAAGCTTTCTCCTTTTGCCTCAATAATTTCAGGATTGATCAATTCAAATTTGTCCCCTTCATCAACTTCAACGATTGCTAAACGAAGATTTTTTCCTACTTGCGGTGCTGCAATACCAATACCGTCCATCGCAACCATTGTTTCATACAGGTCATCTAGTAGGGCAACTGTTTCATCTGTGATGACATCGATAGGTTGAGCTGTTCGTTTTAATTTATCATTTGGGTGAATCAAGATTGGGTAGCGCATATAGTATCCTTTCTCAAATAAAATGTAATGGTTCATTATCAATTGCCACGAATAGTCCATGGCGTTGTTCTTTTTGGCTTTTATCTAAAATGTCATCCAACACATTGGCTAGTTGCGGTTCGTGCTTGTATTTAATAATCAGCTGATAGTAATAACGATTCTTCACACGCAAAATCATACTTGGTGTTGGACCTAAAATCAAACTTTGGTCACTTAACGTCTGTTTGAGCAATTGCCCAATTTGGAAGATTTTTTTTGCAGCTACTTGTTCTTCTGGGTGGCTCGTGGTAATTTTCACCGTAAAATAATACGGTGGGTAGCCTCCGCGATGACGAACTTGCATTTCTTTTTGATAAAAGCGTTCATAATTTTGTTCTTTTACTAACTCAATTGCGTAATGTTCTGGGTTAAATGTTTGAATGACTACCTCTCCAGCTTTTTCAGCTCGGCCAGCTCGACCTGAAACTTGCGTTAACAGTTGGAAAGTATGCTCACTTGATCGGAAATCTGGTAAGTTGAGTGACGTGTCTGCATTTAAAACACCTACTAACGTTACATCTGGAAAATCTAGTCCTTTAGCAATCATCTGCGTACCTAAAAGAATATCTGCTTCCTTCGCACCAAATTTTTGCAAGATACGTTCATGTGCTCCTTTTTTTCGGGTAGTATCGACATCCATTCGTAAAATACGCGCTTCCGGATACAAAGTTTGCAATTCTTCTTCCACTTTTTGCGTACCTGTACCATAATACCGAATTTTATTCCCACCACAATTTGGGCAACGATGAGGGATTGGCTCTTCATGTCCACAGTAATGGCAACGCATTGACTTACTATCCATGTGTAACGTCAAGGAAATGTCACAGTTTGGACAAGGTAAAACAAACCCACAGTCACGACACATAACAAACGAAGAATAGCCACGACGATTTAATAACAGAACCGTCTGTTCCTTCTTTTCTAAACGATCTTGAATTTTTTCTTGTAATTGGCTAGAGAAAGTAGATGCCTGATGTTTTTGAAACTCTTCTCGCATGTCCACAATGTCAATCACAGGTAGCTGTGCACTACTTTTTGCTCGTTTGTTCAAGGTCAAAAGTTGATACACTCCCTTTTGTGCTCTCGCACGTGATTCAAGAGAAGGTGTCGCACTTCCTAATACGACTGGACAATGATGGTACTTCCCACGCCAAATAGCTAAATCTCTCGCATGATAGCGTGGTGTTTCATCTTGTTTATAACTTGATTCATGTTCCTCATCAATAATAATCAAGCCAATATTTTCTAACGGTGCAAAAATCGCCGAGCGAGCACCAACAACTACTTGTGCCTCGTTTCGTTCGATTTTACGCCACTCGTCATATTTTTCTCCCTGCGATAATCCACTATGTAATACCGCAACGGCTTCACCAAAACGTCCTTTGAATCGCTCAACCATTTGTGGTGTCAATGCAATTTCTGGGACTAACATGATTGCTGTCTTTTTCGCAGCTAAAACTTCGGCAATACTTTGCAGGTAGACTTCTGTTTTTCCACTTCCGGTAATGCCTTCTAATAAGAAAATCGGTTCTTGTTGTGTTTGACATGCTGTGGTAATTTGATCGACTGCAAATTGTTGTTCTTGGTTCAAATCTAACGCACTGGTTTGTTCAAATGAACGGTGTTGATATGGATCACGATAACGTTCGACTTCTTCAAAACGAAGCCAGCCCTTTTCTTTTCCTTGATTCAACACAGTGCTACTGATTCCTTTATCTTTAAAGTACGCAAGTGGCTCATCTTTAACTACTTCAGATAAGCAAAGCAACAATTCTTTTTGTTTTTTAGCATTTTGACGTAGCTTTCCCCACTCTTCCTCGATCTGTTCTTCTTTCAAAAGTGAGTGAACCATTCGAATTGTCTTCACTTTGTTTTTAGTATGAACTTCATAACGAATATCAACTAATTTCTTTTTTCGCCAACGCATCAACTGAGAAACCATGCCTAAAGACTCTGCCTCTTTCCAAGAAATCATTTCTCGTTCTTGAAAAAATGCTTGTGTTTCAACTGCAGGTTTCAACGGATAAATGATTTTGTCATACTCCGCTTTCATGACACTTGGCAACATCGTTTGAAGACAAGTGATTTTAAATGCGTAGGTAATTGTCTTCATATAATCAGCCAACGCTAAAAGCTCTTGATTAACAACTGGTGCTAAGTCAAGCACACGAATAATTGATTTAAGTTGAACTTCAGTCTGAACAGCTTCGTCGTTCAATCCAACAACAAATCCCTGAACATGTCGATCGCCTTTTCCAAAGGGAACTTCCACACGCATGCCCACTTGCAACTCCGCTTCTAATGTGAAGGGAACAAGATAAGTGAAAGGTTGATCTGTTTGCATCGTCGGCACGTCTACAATTACTTCTGCAATTACTTCCACAACTTTCCCCTCCTTTGATAACCATTTTTTGGTGAAAAAGATCCGTGCTTATTTTACTAGAAAACCCTTAGCTTGTCCTGATTTCTGCCATTTCGTAACAAAAAAATAAACTAGCTAACTCACGTCTTCTTTTATTTGAATAATTAAAAAGAGAGCCGTGACCCTGGTCACAGCCCCTGAAATTATAGTTTTTGTTCTTCGCGAATGCGTGATTCTAATTCTTGTTGTTCACGTTCTTTTTGTGCTTGGCGTTCTTCATTTTCCATACGTAGACGTTCACGTTTCAATTCAGGATGTGGATCATTGATCACATTTCCCGCATCAATTTCTTCAAGTGCTTGACCAACACTTTTTACAGACTCAAATGAATCCAACGTTGGTTGTGCTCCCGCATCTAATTCGTGGGCGCGTTTACTTGATAAAATTACTAATGAGTATTTTGAATTTACTCGGTCTAACAATGAGTCAATTGAAGGTTTCAACATCATAAGACTACATCTCCTTTAACATTTTAATATATTTTCCGATTACCCGATCTACTCGAAAGTGTTCGCTAGCAATAATATCTTTAATTCGATTAACAGCTAACGGAACTTCATCATTTACAACGGCATAATCATAAAGGGCCATCATTTCGATTTCTTCTTTAGCAACTCTCATACGTTCTTCAATTACTTCTTCTGCATCCGTTCCACGACCAACAATTCTTGATTTTAATTCTACTAAATCGGGCGGTGTCAAAAAGATAAATACACCATCTGGTACTTTATCTTTTACTTGCTGTGCTCCTTGAACTTCGATTTCTAAAAATACATCTTTTCCTTCGTCCAAGGTTTGATTCACATATGATAATGGTGTGCCATAATAATTTCCAACATACTCTGCGTATTCAAGCATCTCACCAGCTTCAATCATCGCTTCAAATTCTTCTTTGCTCCGAAAGAAATAGTCGACTCCTTCGACTTCTCCTTCTCGCATTTTACGAGTAGTCATTGAGATTGAATATTGAAAATCATTACCCTCACTCTCAAAAATTGCTTTACGTACGGTTCCTTTTCCTACACCGGATGGACCTGACAATACGATTAATAATCCACGCTCTGACATGACGACGTCCTTTCAACTAGTCTTTTCTTGCTTATCGTTTATTTTGCACTTTTTTTCTGCAACTTTCAAGGTTCTCTTTATTATAGACAGATTTTCCTAAAAAAGCCACCTTTGCTTGAAACTAGAAAAGAAAAGCTTGATTTCCTCGACAAAACAAAAAAACTGCAACCAAATTTCTGGTGCAGCTTTAGATAGTCGTTGATGTTTCAACATACTTGATTTTAGCCAAAAGAATTAAAATCCCATGTTAGACAAAGTATTCACGACACCAATGATTTCGTCTTTTCGACTAAGTACTTTTTCTGTTGGATCACTAACTTCTTGTGTATCCATACGCACAATAAATTTCCGATTAAGCGTTACATATGTCCCATCATTGATCAAAATATTTAGTTCTTGATCCGAAATTTTTACGCATGCGTCTTGCCAGGCATCAAATCCTTCTTTATCTGATGGAACATTTCTTTTAACCACACTTTTTCCACTTAACTCATGAAAAGTAATATCATAATAGGTCATTACAAACTTCCTCCTGTTTCTATTTTATAAAATTATTCAATATTTTGAACTTGCTCACGAATTTTTTCCAAAATCGTTTTTAATTGGACTACTTGGTTTTTGATTTCAATTGCACTTGACTTGGATCCAATGGTGTTCACTTCTCGATTCATTTCTTGAATTAGAAAATCAAGTTCTCGACCAACTGGTGTAGACATCAAAATTAATTCATTTAGCTTTACGAGATGGATAAACAAACGATCTAGTTCCTCGTGAATATCTCCACGTTCTAACAAAATGGCCAACTCTGTCAACAATCGTTGCTCATCAACTTTGTCGCCTAAAAATTCTTCCAATTTTTTTTGATAGCGTACTTGGAATTCTTGTTCATATGTTTCAACAAACGCTACAAGGTTGTCTAACACTTGCGAAAACTCTTCTTTGTTTTGCAACAATACAGCAGCTAAAGCCTGACCTTCTGCTTCACGGCTACGTTCAATTGCTGCTAAGGCCTCAGACAACGTTTCTTGAACTAATAGACTGAGTTGCTCTTCATCTGTTTTTTCTGGTTCACTGACTGAAACAAACTTTTCCTGTAACGCTAGACGTTCAATTAATGACGCTACCGAAAGTTGGACTTCACCACCGAAGCGATCATGTACGCCTTGCGAAAGTTGCGTCACTAACGAATCAATCAGCGACCAGTCAATTTCAACTTGTTTCGTATTTTCCCCGATATGCGTTACATTCACAAAAACTTCAACTCGTCCGCGAGTGAGTTGTTGTTTAATCAACTGACGCATAGTACCTTCAAGAAAATTCAAAAGCTTCGGACTGCGTAATTGAATATCCAAAAAACGTTGATTCACACTTTTGATTTCAATATCCAGTTGATACTCTTGTGTTTCACGGATTGCTTTGCCAAAACCGGTCATACTTTTCATTCGACAGGGTCCTTTCTTACATGTTTTCTATCGCTTTTTGCAATGCTTCAAACTCTTCGTTCGTCAATGTCAATCCTTTCCCCATTTTTTCGTGTTCCGGTGACCAGTCACGCAAATCAAATTTCGGCGGGCGACCATTCCAGCTAACTAAGTTTAATTCTTTACGCCAACCCTTTGCGTTTTCAGATAAAATTGCGATTTCTTCTATGATTTCATAGGAAAATTCTTGTGCCATTCTTGTTCCTCCTTAAGATAATGTGCATATAAAACAAATAATGTGTTCAATGGTTGTTCCTTAAGCAACGTTTGAACCTTCTCTTTCGTACTAGCATAAAGTTCTTTTGCTAGTTCCGTCAACTTTTGTTCTAAACGTTGTTCTCTTGAAGAAGACCACCACTCTTCCATACTTAGTAACCCAATTTCATTCGTAACAATTTCTGTAAATGGACGTTGTTCTTTTTCACGAATCAACGTTATCATTTCTGATACTTGATAAACTTTATTAGGCAGTAAATACATTTGTTTTGCCAATAGTTCTAGCATTGCTAATCCGCAAGTTTCAATGACGACCCTGTCTTTATATACATTACGCAAATTCTCCCAAAATTTTACGTCATAGAAAAAAGAAAGCTCTAAATTTTTTTCCTTGGCTAACGTGCGCAGAAATTTTTTCCAAATTTTTTCAGCCAACACGGTCGAATCAAAGGTATACCAATGACCTTCATATTGGTGCAGCTGTTTTTTTGTTTCTAAATAACCTAATTGTAAATTCATTGAATTACGCTGTCCATCAAAAATCAAAAATGTACCTAGCGTCCAAAGTGAGCGACAACGCCATTCAACAAATCCTAATGGTTTTTTGACTCTTTTTGTAATTCCTGGTCCTTGAACATCTACCACAAAAGCTTCAGTTGCTCCTTGTTCAATCGCAACATCCACTGGCAGATTATTTTTATATCCGCCATCAATATAGCGATCTTTGTCAATTTTTTTATAGGCCATCGCTGGATAAAAAGAAGCGGAAGCAACAATCCACTCCGGAATCTGCTCTGGCGGCATTTTTTGAATAGGCACCACTTTCTCAATCATTTCAGGAATTTTAGTCGTAACTGTAAATAGTTGTGGCTTCGTTTTTTGAACTATGCTTTTCAAATCCAATGATTTTCTTAGCAGTTCTTCTAAAGGCTGTGAAGAAATACCGCGAGTTAAAACAGCCGTCTTGGTCATTCGACGAATATCAGTCAACAACTGTTGGCGCAAATCAGTTAAAGGCACGTTCTCTGGTACCGCCAAAATCTGATTGGTGGATAAATTCGTCCATAAAAATTCAGCTTGATCCAAATCACCTTGCAACATCAAGACGCCATTGATTGCACCAACTGACGTGCCGGTAATAATTTCAATCGAAAAGCCAGCTTCTTGTAATGCCTTCCACACACCAATTTGGTAGGCCCCATGTGCGCCGCCCCCGCCAAAAACCACAGCAGATTTTCCAGAAACATTTTTCACCCACTGAGTAGTCCTGGTATCAACTGTTTGGTACCCAAATTGAATAAATAATTCGGTCATTTGGGAAGAAAGTGGTTGTGAAAAGGAAAACTGACAAGCCGATTTCAAAAAGTAGCGCGCACAACTTTCCAGCAATGTAAATAGTTGACGCCATTGCCGGAAAGATTCGTTGGCTAACACATTTGTTATCACCAAATGATCTGACTCACTTGCTTCTCCTGTTTTCTTCTCAAAGTAGAGCACTAGTTTACCAGCTTTGACTCGCCATGCATTTTTCTTTTTTGCCGTTTGCCAAAAAGAATCACGACTTTTTTGTTGTTCATTGAAAAACGGAAATGGTTGTTCCATTTTTCGACTTTCATTGTGTAGACGCTGCCTTTCTGACCAATAAATTGGTTGGATATCCATCGTTCTCTCCTTTTTCTCCAAGTATAGCAGTCTCTGAAAAAAATTTCTTGTCTGAACTAATTGCGCCTATCCTTTACAAAAACAAAAGAGTTCATTTATCTTTTCTAAAAAATAACTGATATCAAATTTAAAGCAATTTGAAAGCTACGATTATTTTCAATGAAAACGTGACTTTGTAATGGAATTTTAAAATAAAAGAAACAAGCTTTTTTCTTACAATTGTTGTAAAATAAAATAGTTGAGAAATCAAGTAAGGAGGAGCATGATGACTGATTCAGTTTATGTACATATCGACACAACTAGTAACGCTGTTTTAACCAAAGGATTAACTGCAAATGATTTTTCAAACAGCATCGTGCATTATCCTCAAAACTTGCTATTATTAGATCCTGCTGCTTCAGCAGGAGAATATGAACCTCACACTGGTTTGAAAATCATTCGTGGAACAGAAAATATTCAACATTTCTTCTCCTCACTTCGTAATCGTCATAATGCGGACGACTTAAAGTGGATCGATTTTACAGACCTAACTATGCTAAAAGAACTATCACCATTAGAAATTTCAGAATTATTGTATTTTGGGCATATGAAAACGCATCTGCACTCACCATTTTTCTATAAATTACAAAATAATTTTGTTTATTTTGATTTAAGCGATCAGTTGAACCGAATTTATTATCGTTACCTGGATGAATTTTACCGAATTTTTGCAGACAAGATGAGTCAAATTCTTGCAGATAAAATCAACGAAAAGAAATCATTCTTTCGCCGTGGCATCACTGTTGAAAAAATCAATGGTGATTTACTAAAAGAAATGCGTCCATTGATGCAAGAAGGCATTATTTTTTCATTTGAACAAGCTGGATTGATCAATGATGAGTATCGAATCCCCATCTATGTGATTGAAGACTACATATGGAAATTAAAAGGGACTCGCTACCGTGAAGAACCTGTAATTGGTACACTCGTCTACAACACACTTGACCGACGTTGGCGTCTAATCAGTGATGTGGATGACTTTGCCTACGGTACACTAAATTAAAAAATTTTTTACCTGTGTAAAGGAACGGAACAGTTAGATGTTACGTTCCTTTTTTCGCAAAAAAAGATTGAACAAAAAGCCATAGTCTCTTTGTTCAATCTTTTTAAGTGCTTATTTTTTTGTTTCAAAAAGTGGGCTAACTGGTTTATTTTCATGGATACGTTTAATTGCGTCACCCATCAAACCACCAACGCTAACTTCGTCGATTTTATCAATTTTACGATCTTCTGGTAGATAAATTGAGTCCGTTACAACTAAGCGTTCAATTGCTGAATCTTCAATTCTTTGCAAAGCTGGACCAGATAAGACTGGATGTGTACAAGAAGCATAAACACTTGTTGCTCCTGCTTCTTTCAACGCGTTAGCTGCTAAGGTGATCGTACCTGCAGTATCAATCATGTCATCAATCAAGACACATGTTTTTCCTTCAACTTTACCGATGATATTCATTACTTCTGCAACGTTTGCTTTAGGACGTCGTTTGTCGATGATTGCAATTGGTGCTTTTAGGAACTCAGCCAATTTACGCGCACGAGTTACGCCACCGTGGTCAGGTGAAACAACAACAACATCGTCGCCTTTGATTCCTTTTTCTAAGAAATAATTAGCAATTAATGGTGCACCCATTAAATGGTCAACAGGAATATCAAAGAAACCTTGAATTTGAACAGCGTGAAGGTCTAGGGTCAACATTCTTGTTGCTCCTGCTTTTTGAATCATGTTTGCAACTAATTTAGCAGTGATTGGTTCCCGCGCACGCGCTTTACGGTCTTGACGAGCATAACCATAGTACGGCATAACTACATTAATTGTTTTTGCACTAGCGCGTTTCAAAGCATCGATCATAATCAACAATTCCATTAAATTATCATTTACTGGACTACTTGTTGATTGGATAACATACACATGTGAACCACGAATACTTTCTTCAATGTTTACTTGAATCTCACCATCACTGAATTGAGTAACAGATGATTTACCTAATTCTACACCAACAGCTGCAGCGATTTTCTCAGCTAATGGGCGATTTGAGTTTAATGCAAAAATTTTTAATCTTGGATCAAAATAATGATTTGACATGGGGACCTCCACTTTCTTTTTCACAACTCTGGAATTCTTCCTAGTAAATAGTAGACATATTTTTTAAATAAATCAAGTTATTTTACAAAAAACTAATTGAGATAAGGGAGTTTTTTCGCATATCCTTCTTTGTTTACTTGTCGCGCACGTGCAATTGCAAGTGCATATTCAGGAACATCATTTGTAATGGTTGAGCCCGCTGCAATCGAACTATGATCTTCGATTGTCACCGGTGCAACAATGTTTGAGTTTGAACCAATGAAGCTGTGGGCACCGACTTTTGTATGATGTTTTTGTTTACCATCATAGTTAACGAAAACCACACCACAACCAACATTGATGTCCTCACCTAATGTTGCATCACCAACGTAAGTCAAATGACCAACTTTTGTATGACTGCCAATCTCAGCATTTTTCACTTCAACAAAGTTTCCAATGTGCGCCCCTTCACCAATTTCAGCGTTTGGACGTAAGTGAGCAAATGGGCCAACATCTGCTGCTTTTTTCACATGACTGCTTTCAATCACAGAATTAGTAATTACAACGTTATCTTCAATCACACTGTCCACAATTCGTGAATGTGCACCAATCATGCAATCCATCCCAATGACTGTTTCGCCTTGTAATTGTACGCCTGCTTCAATCACTGTATCTGAACCAATAACAACACCCGCATCAATATAAGTTGACGCTGGATCAACAAAAGTGACACCATTAGTCATGTGTGCTTCATTAATTCGTTTACGCATGATTTCATTTGCTTTTGCCAATGCGATACGATCATTTACACCCATTGATTCTTCAAAATTTTCTGTTTGATAGGCAGCAACCGTATTGCCATCTTCTTTTAGAATTTCAATAATATCAGTTAAGTAATATTCACCTTGGGCATTGTTCGTACCCACTTTATTCAAGGCAGTAAATAATGCTTCGTTGTCAAAACAGTAAGTACCTGTGTTGATTTCTTTTACGCGTGCTTCTTCTGGTGAAGCATCTTTTTGTTCGACAATTTTTTCTACGATTCCAACATGGTCGCGGATGATTCGTCCGTAACCAGTAGGATTTTGTGCTTGTGCTGTTAAAATCGTTGCACTAGCATTTTTTCCTTGATGGTATTCAAATAAATTGTTTAGTGTTTCTGTTGTTAATAATGGTGTGTCACCACTGATGACTAACGTTGTTCCTTTTTTGCCTTCTAAGAAAGAGGCTGCTTGTAAAACTGCGTGCCCAGTGCCTAGTTGTTCTGCTTGTAAAGCATACTCACTACGTTCACCTAATTGTGCTTTTACTTGTTCAGCCCCATGACCAACGATGGTAATGATTTCGTCAGGATTAGTTTCACTTACTCGATTGATAATATGTTCGACCATTGGTTTTCCAGAAACTGGATGTAATACTTTATATAATTTTGACTTCATACGAGTTCCTTTTCCCGCTGCCAAAATAATTGCATAACGTGCTTCCACTTACTTCACTCCTAGTTATCATTTCCTGTGTTAAGTTTAGCCCAGTGCTCGCTTTTTTTCAACTAACGATTATTTTAAAAAATTGCGTTAAAAATAAAAAAGTTGGGACAGCTTTTTGTCCCAACCTCTTCTAACTTGATTCGTTTCGCTGATAAAGTTATTCTTCTGAGAAATAATTTCCAGGAACAACTGTGATGTTTTTCGTTTTTGTATCAACATCTTTCACATAAAGTAGTGAAGTATAATCATCGATTGCACGATGTCCATGGAATTTTGATTCTGCAAAAACAGTGATACCAACTAATTCAGATTCGAATTCTTCAATCAAACTCTTCATTCCGTTGACTGTTCCGCCGCCTTTCATAAAGTCGTCGACGACAAGAACTCTTGAACCACGTTTCAAACTTCTTTTTGAAAGTTCCATTTTTTCAATTCGCTCAGATGAGCCTGAAACATAATTTACACTCACAGTCGAGCCCTCAGTGATTTTTGAATCACGTCGAACAATGACAAACGGAGCATTTAAATAATAAGAAACAGCTTGGGCAATTGGTACACCTTTTGTCGCAACTGTCATCACGGCATCAATTTTTTCACCTAAATATTTTGATGCGATGATTTTCCCAACTTGTCTTAATAACTCAGGTTCTCCTAATAAATCTGATAGATAAACATAGCCACCTGGCAACAAGCGATCTTGTTCTGATAAACGTTCGGCTAAAGATTCAATATATTTTTTTGCTTCTTCGTAAGGAATCTCGGGAATAAACAAGACACCACCCGCCGCACCAGGAATTGTCTCTAGTGTGCCGTAACCTCTTTCTTTAAATGTTTTCTTGATAATCGCTAAGTCCTCACTGATGGAAGATTTAGCAGATTCATAACGTTCGGCAAAACTTGTTAACGAAATCAATTCGTGTGGATGATCTAATAAGTATTGAGTCATATCAACAAGACGCTCACTGCGACGTACTTTCACATATTCCAGCTCCCTTTTTTAAAATTGTCGTTTTTCATTATATAAGTTTTTTTTCAAAAATTCGAGCATTTTATAAAAAAATAAGAAAATAGTTCGGTATTTCTGATTTATAAAAAAAGAAACGGCGGAAATATTTCGTTTCCGCCGTTTCTTTCAACACATTTTATGCTCGATTTTTTCGTTTTAACCCAATTGATAGTCGTTTCACTATATTAACGATTAAGAATAATGCAATAAAGACTAACGTGATTGTTGCTCCCGGCGGTGTGTCCAAGTAAAAGGAACTACCTAATCCAGAAAGCATCCCGACAAAGCCAACAAAAATACTAATTGCAATCACGACGTTGAAGCTCCGACCTAAGCGCATGCCGATTGCTGCTGGTAACACCATGATTGCAGAAATCAACAATGCCCCTGCAATTGGAATCATTACCGCAATCGCAACACCTGTGATCACGTTAAACATCATCGACATCGCATGGATAGGCAATCCGTCAACATGCGCCACATCTTCATCGAAAGTTAGGACATACATTGGACGTTTGAATAAAACAAATAAGATACCAATGACTACAAATAAAATACCTAAGAAAATGACTTGATCCCACGTGATGGTCACAATTGATCCAAATAAATAAGATTGAATGCTCGTTGCAGAATTCCCACCACTCAAATTCATCAAGACTAACGCTAACGCTAGTCCTCCGGCCATTAAAATTGCAATCGAAATCTCAGAGTACGTCCGATAAATCGTACGTAGATATTCTAAAACGATTGCTGCTAAGACCACAACAATCATTGTGGTAACTGTTGGGTTCAAATTGAGAAAGAACCCCAACGCCACACCTGCTAACGAAACATGAGAAAGTGTATCAGCCATCAACGACTGTCTTCTAATTACTAAGAAAACGCCCAGCATTGGGGCAATTCCCGCAATAAAAATCGCAGCAAGAAATGCTCTTCTCATGAATTCATATGAAAGCAACGCCATTGAGAATCCTCCTTCCTTACCAAACGAATTTGTCGATCTGCATACTGCTTGATGTCCTCATGATCGTGAGTAATCATCAAAACTGATTTTCCATGCACATGCGCACTATGTCGCAACAAACGATAAAATTCATTTCTAGATTCTTCATCCATCCCTGTCGTTGGTTCATCTAAAATAAATAAATCTGGATCAGTTGCAAACAAACGTGCCAAACTAATTCGTTGTTTTTGTCCACCTGACAGCTCACCAATTCGACGATGCCGCATATCCCACATCCCAACAGACTCCAAGGCAAGCTTCACGTATTCGTGATCCTTTTTAGTCAGACGTTTGAACCACTTACCTCTAGGAAACCGTCCTGAACGAACTAATTCAATTACTGTGCTTGGAAATCCCGCGTTAAATGATGCTACTTGTTGGGGAATGTAGCCAATCTTCAATTTTTTTCCTTCTCGATTTTCCGTAGCAATCGTGACAGTCCCTTTAGTAGGCTTTAACAATCCCAAAGTTGCTTTAATCAACGTTGACTTTGCTGCTCCATTTTCTCCAGTTAAAATGACAAACTCCCCAGCATCAACATGATAAGATACATCTTCTAATACTGGTTCTTCTTCATAATAAAAGGTCAAATCAGATACTTCGATATAATGCATCACAAGACCTCCTTCTAAACTTACTCGATAACTTACTTAATGCTTTCTTTCAATGCCGCTAAATTTTCTTCCATTACAGAAACATAATTCTCACCAGCAGCCATTTGTTTTTCCGTTAAGCTTTCCAGTGGATTTAGCACTTCAAGCTTCACGCCTGTTTCAGCAGCTAGCGTCTCAGCCACTTTCGAAGAAGCATTTTCTTCAAAATAAATGACTTTTGTCTGATTTTCCTCAACAAATGATTTCAGTTCTGCCAAGCGACTTGGTGTCGGCTCTTGATCTGGTGAAATACCTGAAATTGATTTTTGCGTTAAGTTATATTGATTAGCTAAATAAGCAAATGCAGCATGTTGCGTAACAAATGTCCGATTTTTTGCATCTTTTAATTCTGTTGCGTATTTTTGATTTAACTCTTCTAACTTTTTGATATAAGCTTCCGCGTTTTTATCAAATGTCGCTTTCTTTTCAGGATATTTATCTCCCAATTCTTTCGCAATGGTTTGAACTTCTTGAATTGCTAATACTGGATCTAACCATACATGAGGATCATATTCGTGCTCATGTCCGTCATGGCTCTCTTCATGGTCATCTTCAGCTTCGTGATCATGGTCTTCCGTTCCTTCTAAGCGTTCAATTCCCTTAGCTGCCTCAATCATCAATGTTTTTTCTTGATCAACTGATTTCTTTATTGAATCAACAAAAATTTCCATGTCTGAACTATTATACACGAAAACATCTGCATCTGAAATTTTTGCCATCTCTTTTGCACTTGGTTCAAAATCATGGGGTTCTGTTCCTGCAGGTATCAGTAACTCAACTTTGCCTTCGTCACCAACAACTTCCTTCGTAAAATCATACATTGGATAAAAAGAAGTAATAATGGTTAATTCGTCTGTCTTTGACTCACTTTTCTTTTCAGTTTGTCCACAAGCAGCAAATAACAACATTCCTGCAACAGCTATCGTTGCCCATACATATTTTTTAATCATTGTTTACCCCTTTCTAAAATAGCAAATCGGAATTTTACGATTTGTCAACGTGGACTAATGTATCAAAATAAAAAATCGCAGTCAATAGGATTCGGAAAATTTCTGATTTACAACGCATATTTAGAAGTAAACCGTAAAACACTTGAATACTTTTTCATAGAATAGGCTTTCTTTTCAGCAACTAGACCATCATTCTATTCTCAGATAAAATGGCGCAAGCTTTACGAAAGGGGTGATCCCATGAATTGTTACAATTGGATAAAGGTCATGCTTCCACCATTTCCCTGGAATAAAAAAAAGCACATAAGTTTAGCCGCAAAAGAAAACTAAACTTATATGCTTTTTAATTGCTTCTCAGTTATTAAATCGACTACAAAAATCTTTTCCGAAATTCACTTAAGCTTTAACGCAATGTGCGTACAAGATAAACTTCATCACAAAACCCTTTTAATCCATTATATACTCGTTGTGCTCTCGAATAGTGTTGGCACAAACCAAAAACTGTTGGTCCACTACCACTCATCAAAGCCACGTCCGCTCCATATTTAATCATTCGTTCTTTGATCTGATGAATTACAGGATGCCTTTTCCCAGTCACATCTTCTAAACTGTTTCCCATTTTTTGAATCATTTGTTGATAGTCTTGTTGCTGGATTGCTTCCACCAATCCAGCGACGTCCTGATGCTGAATGGCTTGCGTGTCAAGATCTCTAAACACTGTTCGTGTAGAAACACTCATTCTTGGTTTGACTAGAATAACCCAACACTGTGGCATAGATGGAATAAGTTTTACTTCCTCACCCTTACCACCAATAAATGCCGTATTCCCATATACACAGTAAGGAACATCTGTACCAACTTCTAAGCCAATTGCTGCTAATTCTTCTAAGGAACAGCCCAAATCCCATAATTGATTGATTCCGCGCAAGGCTGCGGCACAATCAGTACTGCCTCCACCTAGGCCAGCAGCCACTGGGATATTTTTTTGAACAACGATTTTAACGCCTTTTTTGATATTAAATTTATTTTTCAGTAATACGGCTGCTTGATAGACATTATTTCGTTGATCTACAGGCAAGAAAGCTTTATTTGTTTCCACCACGATTTGATCTTCAGGTAATTCTTCAAAAATCAAATGATCTGCTAAGTCCACACTCGACATAACCATCTCAAGTTCATGGTACCCATCTGGCCGTTTATATAATACATCCAATCCTAAATTTATTTTGGCTGGTGCTTTTTCAATTAGTTCCATACCTCTCACCCATTCGAAAAGTCTAAGTCGAAAGTATTCTATCATAGGGGAAAATAAAAGTATAGCTAACTTCCGCCTTAAATTCCTATTTCAACTGAAGCAAAAAGAAAAAAAGAGGATAAGACGTTATTCATTCTTATCCTCTCAATCTTTCAAATCGATTTTTATTCTCATTACCTATTTATAGTTCAGTCAAGACTTCTTGAGCTAAGCTTGGATTTTTCCCTTTCCCGCGACCAATCAGAATAAATAATTGAAGAGTTGCGAATACAAAATTGCTACCTTTCATATAAGCAAAGTAACGTCCTTCCCAACGACTGACATACCTTGATTTTCTTTCATAAGTCGTTTGGAAAGCATAGAAAAAGTTTCCATAATTATAAACGATGTTCATCATTTTTTCTTGAATAAATGAAAAATCTGTTTCTCCAACGTTCGCCAAAGGTGCTAGACCAAGATTTGCTTCCAAGTAGCCTTGTTTTTGATACACAACAAACAAATTTGCTAACAGGTAGTCACTCAATGCGACAGGTTCTCCCGGCAACACTCGCAACAAATCATATCCTGCTTGTGTTTGTGTCATCGGTTGTGCCGTCACAAAACCAACTACTTGTTGGTCTTTTCGAACAACACCCACGCCACTGGTCTTCACGTACTCTTTGTCAAATCGGCCAACAGAAAAATGTTTCTCTGTTTCGCCGTTCAACCAAGCATGTGACACCTCTCCCAGTGTTGCAAGCAGTTCCTCAGGAATTTCATCATACCAAGTAAAATGATAGCCTTCATTTGTTAATCGTTGATATTCTAATTGTTGATTCAGCCAAGGAACATCTGCAATCGTTAAGTCAGCAATCCCTGCTTCCCCTACTTTAACAAAACGGAACCCAACTTCATGCAGCATCACAACATATTTTTCTGACACCTTATAAAAAGCCAGCTGATAACCTAAGCAATCAGCTTTTTTCAGAAAGCTTTTGGTTGCCGTTCGCCACATAGCTGGATTGCCAATTGGATCTCCAAGCACAAAGCATTTATTTCCCTTCACCTGATAGCCAAAAACTACTTGATCTTTGCTACCTTCTTGATAATAAAAATATTTATATCCCGACAATTGCAAATAATGACTAGAAGCTGTTCCACCATATTGATCAATCAGCTGATCCAATCGCTCTGCCTCTAGCTCCGTTCCAAGCTCCTCCGTTGCCGTAGATAAATACTGATATAACGCCACCAGCGCTAACAACGAAATACCTAAACCAACCAGTCCAGAAAACCAGACCTCATCTGAAGGAAACAGAATAAAATTGTTCGCAGTCATTCGTCCTACCCAAAATTGACCACTATGATAACCTGCAATTGCATAAACAACAAACAAGAACCCAAATAAGCAAGCATCAAAAGCGATTGCTCCCCAAGAATAGACAAATTTTTCGCGATAAAACTCCTTGCGTGCCAGCCAAACTGCTAACAAAATAAGGACATAAACTAAAATCAATTCCCACGACAACGTTCGAGTAATCGTATTTAAAATACCAAAAATCAACAAGGTGATTGTTGGCAAATACGCTTTTTTCACCTTCATCGCTAAACCACGAGCCAAGCCTAACAGTAAAAATCCGACAAGTAGGTTGAGTGTCTGATCTAAGAAATTAAATGAAAAAGGCAACAAAATTTGAAATAGGCGACTAATCGCAGATAAATTTGTAATTGTTGATAGTAAAACCATCATGATACCCGCAAAATAAACAGCACTAACTAAAATGATATGTGCCACTTTTTGGAAAAACAACCGTGGGATATTATCAAGAAACCTGTTCACTTTCACACCAGTATGCGTGATAAACAAAAGAATACCTGTTAAAAATGGCACTACATAATAAAATAGGCGATAATACAATAACCAAACAACTGCTACATTTTGACGAACAGCTAACTGACTCATACCAAGAATCATCAACACGTCAAACGTTCCCATGCCACCCGGAACCATCGTTAACATACCTATCAGCGTTGCCACAATAAACATGGGATAAATCGAATGAAGGGATACGTTGATTCCCATCAGCTTGCCGATTAATAGAAATACGGTTAGCGCACCTGTCCACTGACCAAACGAGGCAAAAAATAAACCCACCAAGCCTTTTGGATAAAATTCTGAAAACAGGGTCCTTCTTTTAAGATACGCAAAAAAGAAAATGACCGGTGCAACAAAACTTCCACCTAGTAACCAAATCCAATAACTTCGAAAAATACTCTCTGTTTGAATGAAAAAGACATCCACAAAAGTGAACAGCGACCACACAGATAAACCTGTTATCATAAAGACTGCTACTTTTGAAACAGTTGCCAGTACCTTTTTTCGATCTGCCTGCTTACCATAAAAATTAGCGCGCAAGCTTGCACCCACGACACCACCAAATCCTGCCAAATTGTTGATTGTATTCGTAATCCAAGCCGCTAGAAAAAATTCTTGCCTTGGCATCTTAGGCTTTCCTTGCTTTTCCAATACTCTAAGTGTCACCCAATCATATAAAAGCATTGGTAACACACCCAGTAATCCAAGCAACGTCATTAAAACAATTGTTAGGTGATTCTGCTTATCCATTGTTTCCAAAATATCTTGCCAACTCATACCATTTGCGATATTAGCAACCTGATTCGCGACAAAGACTAATACTGAACCAAAAAAAATCAATTTTAAAATCAGACTATGACTTTTCATCCATTGAAGAATCAATTGTATTTTATTTTTCACATTTTTACCTTCCAAACTCATGTACTTTCATTTCATAACACTAATGTTAGCTTATTTAATTATAATTTTCCACTTTTGCTTAGCACGTTGCTTGCGATTCCTAACAAACAAAGCTATTCTAAAATCAAAAGGGAGGAAATAAAATGAACATTGGATTTATTGGAACAGGAAATATGGCACAAGCAATTATTCGTGGGCTACTTGAAAAAGAAACTTTTTCAAAAGATGAAATTTTTGTTTCGAGTGGCCATTTTGAAAACGCACAAGCCTTTGCCAAGCAAACAGGAGTCACTGCTTGTCAAACAAACCAAGAAGTCGCTGAACAAGTAGACATTCTTCTACTCGCAGTAAAACCTAAAATTATTTCAACCGTACTTCATGAACTACAAGACTATAGTCAAAAAATTCTTTTTATTTCTATTGCATCTGGCACAACTTTAAATGATCTTGAAACAGCCTTAAATAGCTCGCAAGCTGCGATAATCCGCGTCATGCCAAATGTCAATGTCAGCGTTGGTGCCGGAGTTTCTGCCATTTGTAAAAATTCTGTTGCTACCGAAGAACAATTCGCACACGCAACACGAATCTTTGAAGCAATCGGGAGCGTCTATCCTTTAGCCGAAGCAGATTTTAGTGCTTTTATTGGCTTGGCTGGAAGTTCTCCTGCGTTTGTTTACATGCTCATTGACGCTATGGGAAGAGCCGGGGTGTTCAATGGCTTACCCAAAAAATTAGCCACTGAAATCTCTGCCAAAGCAATTTTAGGTTCGTGCGAAAAATTCCTTGAGAGCAATGAAAATCCTTGGGAATTAGTTGACCAAGTTTCCTCTCCAGGAGGAACAACAGTTGCCGGGGTCGTTGCACTTGAAGAAGCTGGGTTTATTCCAGCAATCATCAAGGGAATCAATACTACCATTGAAAAAGATCAAGAAATGCTTGCACAAAAAAATCAACAATAATAAAAAAACGACCAATGACTAAAATAGTCATTGGTCGTTTTTTTATTTAGCGTAATCTGTTGCTCGTGTTTCGCGAATAACAGTTACTTTAATGTGTCCAGGATAATCTAATTCTTCTTCAATTCGCTTACGAATATCTCTAACCAAACGAACTGCTTCTAAGTCAGAAATTTCTTCAGGTTTTACCATTACACGTACTTCACGTCCTGCTTGTACAGCAAAACTTGAATCTACGCCGGCAAAACTATTAGAAATATTTTCTAAGTTTTGAAGACGACGAATATAGTTTTCTAAAGATTCGCTTCGTGCACCAGGTCGAGCGGCTGATAAAGCATCGGCTGCAGCAACAAGTACTGAAATAACCGATGTCGCTTCCACATCACCATGGTGAGAAGCAATCGCATTGATAACCACTGGATTTTCTTTGTATTTGGCAGCTAATTCTGCACCAATCTCAACATGAGAACCTTCAATTTCATGGTCAAGTGCTTTCCCAATATCATGTAGCAAGCCTGCTCGTTTAGCTAATTGGATATCTTCGCCTAATTCTGCAGCTAAAATTCCAGATAGTTTAGCAACTTCCACTGAATGTTTCAACACATTTTGACCATAACTTGTTCTAAAACGTAACCGTCCCAAAATCTTAATTAAATCTGGATGGAGTGTATGTGCACCAACTTCAAACGCAGCCTCTTCTCCATATTCGCGAATACGTTCATCCATTTCTTTACGTGATTTTTCAACCATTTCTTCAATACGAGCTGGATGGATACGCCCATCTTGAATTAATTTTTCCAACGTCATTCTTGCGATTTCTCTCCGAATTGGATCAAAACCAGAAAGAACAACTGCTTCAGGAGTGTCATCGATAATCAAATCAATTCCTGTTAGTGTTTCTAATGTGCGAATGTTACGACCTTCTCTACCAATAATGCGACCTTTCATCTCATCATTTGGCAAAGTAACAACTGATACTGTGGTTTCAGAAACTTGATCTGCCGCGCAACGTTGAATAGCTAATGAAAGCAAGTTCTTCGCTTTACGATCAGCCTCTTCTTTTGCACGCTGTTCAGATTCTTTCACCATAACAGTTAACTCATGATTCAACTCTTCCTCGGTTGACTTCATGATAACATCCTTTGCATCTTCTTTAGATAAACCAGCAATTTTCTCTAACTCTTTTTGTTGATCTTCAATCAATTTTTCAACGTCTTGTTCTCGCTCTTCAATTAATTGCTGTTTTGAACTAAGTATTTCTTCTTTGCTTTCAAGTGAGTTCTCACGTTTTTCCAATGAGTCATCTTTACGATTCAATGTTTGTTCACGTTGAATCAATCGATTTTCTTGAGATTTTAATTCTAATTTGCTTTCTCTCAGCTCACTTTCAACTTCAGAACGATATTTCTGATTTTCTTCCTTAGCTTCCAACAATGCTTCTTTTTTTAGAGTCTCTGCTTCTTTCTTTGCACTGTCGATAATACCCACAGCTGATGTTTTTGCACCAGCTATCTCTTTTTCGTGACGTGACTTCGCAACGACCAACCCTAAACCAAGACCGACAATTAAACCGATGATAGCGAGGAGAATGTTGAATACCATAAAATCCACCTCCATACTATCTTTTTCATTTTATCAATCACGTAGTTTTTCTGATAAACTATTTTAATCTTATCAATATGCCTACTTGCATATGTGCACAAAAAGTACACAAGTTTATTCTAATGTTTGTACCCCTTAGTGTCAACTTTAAATAAACAAAGAAACTGCTTTCTAAATTTATATTAAACGGTGGTTTTTTATCATTGTCAACAGAAAGAGGTCTTGATAGCACTTGGTTTATTCGCTAGACTTAATCCTTTTTTCTTTTCACAGATAAAAGTCAAGTTTTCGATTATTTCCGTTGAACTAGATAACCGCAACTGTTATATCCGAATGCAAATTGTCCTATAAATATAAATTAACGATTACAAATGTTCTTTTATTTTTGAGAAAACCTCTTACTCTTGATACTCTTGATGAAGACTCTAACTTCTAGTTTCACCCTCGACAAAAAAGGTCGAGACAGTTTGTCCCGACCTTTGAAAATCAAATTCATTATTCTTCTGTTAAAGGTAATTCTTCCTGTTCAGGTTTTTCCTCTGTTTCAATACCTTCACCAATTCCATAAGCTTCGCGAACCAAGCCAGAAATTTCATTCATCATTTCTGGGTGAGTAGACATATAAATTTTTGCATTTTCGCGCCCTTGGCCGATACGATCTTCTTTATATGAATACCAAGCACCACTTTTATCAACGATATCTTTTTCTACCGCCATATCAAGTAGTTCTCCCTCTTGTGAGATTCCTAGTCCATACATTACATCAACTTCTGCTACTTTAAATGGTGGTGCAACTTTGTTTTTAACTACCTTAATTTTCGTACGGTTTCCGACAATATCTGTCCCTTGTTTCAATTGTTCTGCACGACGTACTTCTAAACGAATCGTTGCATAGAACTTCAATGCACGTCCCCCAGGTGTTACTTCTGGGTTACCAAACATTACGCCTACTTTTTCACGAATTTGGTTGATAAAAATCGCAATTGTTTTTGTTTTATTAATTGAACCTGATAATTTACGCAAAGCTTGGGACATCAAACGAGCTTGTAATCCAACGTGAGCGTCACCCATTTCACCATCAATTTCTGCTCGTGGAACTAACGCTGCTACTGAATCGACAACAACGATATCTACTGCACCACTTGAAACCAATGCATCAGCAATCTCTAATCCTTGTTCACCTGTATCTGGTTGTGATAACAACAATTCATCGATATTAACGCCTAATTTTTGGGCATATTGAGGATCCAATGCGTGTTCAGCATCAATAAAGGCTGCTGTTCCACCATTTTTTTGTACTTCGGCAATTGCATGAAGTGCAACCGTTGTTTTACCAGAACTTTCTGGCCCGTAAACTTCGATGATTCTTCCTCGTGGATAACCACCTACTCCCAATGCTACATCTAAAGCAAGTGAACCACTTGGAATTGTTGAGATTTGTTGGTCGATTTTCTCGCCCAATTTCATAATAGAACCTTTACCATAACTTTTTTCAATTTTCTTTAACGCAGCATCTAAGGCCGCTTTACGATCATCTGCCAATACGATAATCCTCCTTATATTCACATTAACAACGTCATTTCAATACAATTATCATAGCGGTTTTAGAATTAAAAAGCAAGAAAAACCGAACAAATATTCGCATTTTATTTTTTTCTTAAAATCCGCTTACGTAACATATTCAGACCTTCCATTACCGAGTTGCGACGAATTGCTTCACGTCCGCGCGTAAATTGAAACTTAGTTGCACTTACTTCCTCAGCTGAAGCTACAGCAATCCAAACTGTTCCGACGGCTTGGTTTTCAAGCATACCTGGTCCTGCAACGCCTGTAAACGATACCGCATAGTCTGTTTTCGCTAACTTTCTTGCTTGCTCAGCCATTTTTTCGGCACACTCTTGACTCACAGTTCCATATTTTTCCAGAAATTGCGGATCGATGTTTAAAAAATCGGCTTTTGTTTCTTCTGAGTATGTCACGAATCCTCCAGGAAAAACTTCAGAAACACCGGAAAGTTTTCCTAATGTTGCTTGAAACTCTCCTGCAGTTAAACTTTCAGCAGCAGTTACTGTTTTCCCTCTTTCTTTTAGCAAATCGACCACAACTTTTTCTAACGAATTATCATCTCCATAGCCATAAAAATATTTGCCCACCCGTTCCTGAATTTTTTCTTCCAGTGCAAGCAATGCTTGATTACCGGCATGAATATCATTGGTTTTAACCGTTAAACGTAAGGTAACTTCATTGGGTTTCGCATAGGGTGCAATCGTCGGATTGATTTGTGTTGAGATTAGTTCGGCTAGTTCTGTAACTAATCGTGATTCACCAATGCCATAAAAACGTAAGACGCGTGAAATTAATTTTTCTTTTGAAGGAAATTTTTCGATCAATAATGGACGCACTTGCTCAATGAACATTGGTTTCAGTTCACTTGGTGGCCCAGGGAGTAGGATATACGCATGAGATTCTTCTTGGATAAATGTCCCAACAGCTAGCCCTGTACGATTTGGTAAAACAATACCTCCTTCAATAGTTTGTGACTGTTGTAAATTATTCGCAGTCATTTTACGCTTGGTTGTTTCAAAAAACTCTAATAATTTTTGATAGGCTTCTCTATCTTGAACCAACCCTTTCCCCAAATGGTCAGCGGTTACTTCTTTGGTTAAGTCATCCTCTGTAGGACCTAACCCACCACACAAAATAATTAACTCGCTTCGTGACTCTGCTAAGCCTATCAACTCATCTAGTCTTTGTTTGTTATCCCCAACAACTGTCTGATAGTAGACTTCAATACCAAGATCTGCTAACTGCTCAGCCAAAAAAGTTGCGTTTGTATTGACCACTTGACCAAGAAGTAGCTCTGTTCCTACTGCAATAATCTCTGCTTTCATAAATTTTCCTCTCCCTAATAATTAATACGCTATAACGAAAATATTTTTTTATTTAAAAAAAGCTTGGGACAAAATTGTCACCAAGCTTTTATCGAAATTACATTGAGCCTTTAAACACAGCACTATTTTTGGCAAAGTAATCAACACCAGAATAGATTGTGAATACTAAACATGCATAAAGCATAATTTGATCTAATGGAAGACCAATCAAGTTAAATGGAATGTTATTGATAAGCAACAAAATGATTGCAACCATTTGAGTAGCAGTTTTCACTTTTCCAGGCCATGCAGCTGCCATTACTTCACCATGTTCAACTAATAATAGGCGTAAACCTGTTACCGCTAATTCTCGGCAAACAATAATCGCAACAACCCATGCTGGTGCTTTATCTTGACCAACTAACATAATAAATGCTGTCATAACTAACATTTTGTCTGCTAAAGGATCGGCAAATTTCCCGAAGTTTGTTACTAAACCTTGAGAACGAGCAATTTTCCCGTCAAGCCAGTCCGTAATACTTGCAATTGCAAAAATGATTGCTCCAACTATCTGTGTTACAGCAACAGTTGTTGTTCCCACCGTCAATTGTCCCCAATCCAAAGGTACTCCTACAACAAGGATAAAGATTGGAATCATACAAATTCTTAATACAGTTAATTTATTTGGTAAATTCACACTATTGCACTCCTTTCTTGTTCATTTTACGTGAGTCTCACTAAAGTTTCCACAGAAATAACTTACTTTTTTCACTCACGAAAAAAATTATTCATTTTACTATTGAAAAACTGCAATAAAAATCGAGTGGATTTTTATTGCAGTTTTGTTTGAATTATTCTGCGTATTGGATAGCAAGGTTAACGTTTTTGGGACTTAAATTATTTTCTCCAGCATTCACTGGAACATCTTCCCCATTTGCTTTAATTGAAATATTGCTTGCTGCACCAATTGTCACAACTGCATTAGGCACATTAGCAGCAATCTGTGTACTCTGTGATTCACCAGTTGCAAGTGTTCCTTGGTAAACATACGCACCATTAACCATCACACCTACCCACACACGATCTTTCGCTGTGAATTCCAGTGTTAAAGGCTCCGTTGCATCAATAATGTTCACATCAATTGCATTCGTTGTATCTGTACCAGCAGTAATCGTCATCTTCTTTTCTTCAGTCGTGGATTCAACTGTCGAAGATTGTGCTGACGTTGATTCACTTGATTGTGAGGATTGCTTTGTTTCCTCAATTGATCCATCGACTGTCATTGATGAGCTCGCTTCACTAATAATTGGTGCCGCTTGTCGATCTTGCCACGTCATATAACCAACAACAATCACGATTGCAACTGCAACCAATCCTAACAAAACAACAGGCAGACTTGTCCAAAATTTACTTGGTTTAAATTCTTCTTGGTGCATTGCTTTTCGTGAACCACTCACAGTTTCTGGCTCTGGTCTTTTAATTTCTGAGCCATCAGATAATTTTCTTTTTCCATCGAAAACATCCACAAGTTTATCGCCATCTTCTCCAACAGCTTGCGCATACTGACGAATAAATGCACGTACATAAAACTTACCAGGAAGTTGATCGAATTCGTCGTTATCGATTGCTTCAAGGTAACGTTTTTGAATTTTTGTAATTTGTTGTAATTCGTCTAAAGATATTTTTTTATTTAGACGAGCTTGCCGTAATTTTTCCCCAATGGTTTCAAAAGCCACTCGTTCATCTTCTCCAGTCTTTTTATTCTAGCCAACCACCCGTTACTGGTAGTGTAATTCCGGTGACATAGGCCGCTTCTTTTTGTAATAAAAATGTGACAGCAGCAGCAATTTCTTTTGGCTGAGCTAGTCTTCCTAGCGGGATTGCCTCTTTTAATTCCGTTAATTCTGTCTTAGACCAGTCCTGATTCATCGCTGTTGCGACAGCTCCTGGCGCTATGACATTGGCCGTTATTCCTAATGTTGCAACTTCTTTTGCATATGCTTTAACAAATGCTTGTTGGGCACCTTTAACAGCACTGTAAACTGTTTCCATACTGCTTCCTTGCATCCCGTAAACAGAACCAATAAACACAATTCTGCCATAATCAGACCGAGCAAGTTTTGTTTCTAGCCTTTGCAAAAGCAATAGCGGAGATTTCACATGAATTTGCCAAAGCTGGTCCATGTCTAATTCCGTATACTCCTTAAACAAAGCATATTTCGTAAATCCTGATGCAAAAATGACACTGTCAACTTGAAATAATCCTTGTGTAAATTTCGGTATTTCTTCCATGCTTAACATGTCTAAGGATACCATAAAAAAATCTTGCAGCGGATAACATTTTTGCAAGTCTAAAACGAAATTTAATACTTTTTTTTCATTGCGATGATAGTGACAATACAATGACCAGCCCTCTTGCGCCAACTGACGACAAATCGCTTCACCAATATCCCCACTAGCTCCCATAACTAACGCCGTTGGCATCTCACTCACCCTGTGGTTCCATATAAAACTCACTAAACGTCTCTGCCACTAAAAATGCCGAACCAACAGCTAATACATCAGCTAATTGGATTGATTCAATCGCTTCTGGCAAATCAAATAAAGTATACGCACCATAAAGACTTTGGGTAAATTGGTTAGCAATATACTCAATGGAGTTAAGTGATTGGAAGTATTTCCCTAACATTTTTTTCTTCAATAATTCAAGATTTTTTTCATTTACTTCTGGATCTTTCTCAAAACCAAGAATGATTTTCCGTACTTGCTGCGCAGCAAGTTTTGGTTCATCCGTATCACCACTAAAATCAGCAAAATGAAATTCACGATCTAAACTAAATTCAAAACCAAAACTGTCATCAATGATTCCTTCATTGTAAAGTTTCAAATAGTTTTGGGAAGTATTTCCTAGCAGTAATTGGAATAAGAGATTCAATGCTGTTTTATAGCGCATCAATTGATAGCCATCTGCTGGCAACTCGTCAACACCTTTAATTCCCAATACGAATTTTTTACGTGTCACAGCTGCTCTCAGACGACTTTCCTCGATAATTTCATCATTATTTTCAGGGAAGTATCGCTTGATTTCTTGTGCTGGTGGAAATTCTTTACTCATTTGATTTTCTTTAATAACTTCCATTAGTTTCTCTGGATCTAAATTTCCAACTAAAAACAAAACCATATTACTTGGTTGATAAAACGTGTGATAACAAGTATACAGATCATCGGCAGTAATTTTGTCGATGCTATCAACCGTCCCTGCAATATCAATGTGTAAAGGATGGTTTGGATATAAGTTATTCAAAATACCAAAAAATAGACGCCAGTTAGGATCATCTTCATACATTTGAATTTCTTGTCCAATGATTCCTTTTTCTTTGTTGACTGTTTCCTCAGTAAAATAGGGTGCTTGTACAAAGTCCAATAGTGTCAATAAATTTTTTTCCACTTGATCCGTCGTTGAAAACAAATAACTTGTTTTGGTAAAACTAGTAAATGCATTTGCAGACGCACCTTGTTGTCCAAACAATTGGAAAACATCTCCGTCTTCTTTTTCAAATAATTTGTGTTCTAAGAAATGGGCAATTCCATCAGGTACCTTTATCTTTTCAGTTGCTCCATAAGGAATAAATTCATTATCGATTGAGCCATAATTAGTGCTAAATAAGCCATAAGTTTTGTGATACTCATTTTTTGGCAACAAGTAAACGGTCAATCCATTTGGTAGCACTTCATGATAAAGCGTTTCATTAATTTGTGAATACTCGGTTTTATTCATTCATGCTTCCTCCATCTAAAAAGAAAATTGCTTGAAGCTCTACTTGATCTGCAATTTTTTGAACATCTTTGATTGTGATACTTTCCAGTCGAGCTAGCCACTCGTCATCTGTTAATTTGGTTTCTGGTAGCCAGTTATCTAAATAAGTCGATTCAATCGCTGCTTGAGGTGCATCAAGTGATAGCAAGTATTGATTTTTCAACATTGCTTTTGTTTGAGCTAAATCAAGGTCAGTGATTTCTCCATTTCGTAAACTTTCTAATTGTTTATGAATCAAATGTAAAACTTTTTCGCGATTTTTCCCATCAATGCCTGTTTGAACAGTCATAAATCCACGGAACGTGTCCACACTGCTAGAAGCATAGTAAGCCAAGCTTTCTTTTTCGCGCACATTCATAAATAATTTTGAATGCGGAAACCCACCAAACAAACCATTGAACACCATTAATGAAAAACGCTCAGGTTGGTTGTAATAAACATTGGTTTGATAAGCTAAGTTTAACTTGGCTTGTACAACAGATTCATGCATTTGGCGTTCTTTGATTACATTTGATTGTGGTTGCGCATAAAAAATTTCTGGGTGTACAAATTCGCGGTCAGTAAATGGTAATGTTTGAATTGCTTCAGTAACTTCCGTCTCATTCACATCTCCAATTACAAAAATGTCGACTTGATCTTCCGCTAAGACTTTCTGGTAATACGTAGCAAGTGACTCTGCTGTAATTTCTTTTAAGTCTTTTACTGTTCCAAAACTAGGGATTCTTTGAGCATCTGTTTGCTCAAAGTAAAGACGTTGTAGTGCTAATGAAGCTAAGGTTTGTTTATCTTCGTCCAAACTTTCTAAATAAGTTTTCAGATTATTTTTTTCTAAATCAAACGTTTGATTATCGAACTGCCCCGCCACAATATTTGGTGCAAAAATAACCTCTTTCAAAAAGTCAACAACTTGGAGCAGAATCTTTGAGTCATTTACATAATCACCATTAACAAAACTGATGCCTGCGTTCAGCCAATGCAAATTTCCTTTTTTGCTTACATTCCAGCCAAAACTTGCACCATATAATTCAGCTAATTTCGCGCTAAGCTGTGTTTGATCTGGATAGTTTAAGCTATTTGTTTCTAACAAACTGCTCAGTAATGACCGTTGCGTAATGACTGCTCGATCAAGACGTGTTGTAAATCGAATAAAGATTCGAATCGTTTTATATTTTTTTGTTTGCAGGACATGTAAATTCACGCCCTCCGCCAATTTATTCGTCATAAGTCGTTGTGCTCCTTTTATCGTTACAGTTGTTTCTAGTATAGCATAGAAGGTTAATATTCAAGCATTTCGCGAACAAAAGCGTTTATTGTTTTTATATTTTTTTATTCTTAGATATACTAAGGGTAAGGAAAAAGAAAGTAGGGGTTTTATGATTAAAGAATTTAAAGAGTTTATTATGCGTGGCGACGTGCTCGACCTAGCTGTTGGGGTTGTTATTGGGAGTGCATTCACGGGAATCGTTAATCAAATCGTAGAAGGATTGATTACACCATTAATTGGTTGGATAGTTGCTCTTGTCACTGGTACTTCTGATTTGGACGGAGCATTGTCTGTATTAGATGTCACACCTGTCAAAGGCGTAACTTTTTCATTTGGTAATGTTGTTAGTGCTATTATTACATTTTTAATTACAGGTTTTGTTTTGTTCTTAGTGGTCAAAGCAGCCAACAGTGCAAAAGATTTACGTAAAACAGAAGAAGAGGTTCTTGATGAGCCAACTGCTGAACAATACTTAAGTGACATTCGTGATTTACTGGCACAACAAGTAGCTGAAGATAATGGTCGTTCAACACTTCAAGCAAAAGTAGAAGACGAATCAACCACAAAATAAAAAAACTTGAAACAACAAATTTTGTTGTTTCAAGTTTTTTTATTTTTTCATATCAATATGAGGAATATCATCTTCCAAATAAACATCGGAAATGGCATTAAAACCAAATGATTCGTAAAACGAACGTAGATAATCTTGTGCACCAATAATAATTGGCGTATTTGGATACTTTTGTTCAATAACTTCCAACGTCCGTTGAACAATTTGCTTACCTAATCCCGATTGACGATGTTCCTTGGCTACCAAGACTCGACCAAAATGAACAGCATCTTCTTCTTTGTAAATCCGTGTGTAAGCTGCTACATTTCCTTGCTCATCTGTCAGAAACGTATGCAATGCCTCAGGATCGATTTCATCCACTTCTTGATATGGACAATTTTGTTCGACCACAAAAACGGCAATTCTTTCTTTTACTAGCATATAAAATTCTTTTGTCGTTAATTCATCAAATGTTTTCACTTGGTAATTCATTCAGTAGCCTCCTAACAAGTTTTCTTTTTATAGATTACTTGTTCAAAAATAAAAAAGCAAACGAACCACATAAGGCCCGTCAGCTTTTAAACTGCTTCTGTTAAAAATTCAATCTCTACTGTACGAGTTAATACATCAGAGTAGCTGTAAGACACTCGTTCAAAAGAGTTTTCTTCAGGATCTAAGTCAACGACAAATACTGAAGGATAGGTTTCTGTTAAAACGCCGCGGCGTTCTGTTTGACGCTTTCTTCCTGTCTGAGCAACCAACATGATTTGGCTGCCGATACGACCTTCTAAATCTTTCTTGATTGTAGCTAAAGTTGTTGGCATACAGTTCACCTCGTTATCGATTATAACAGATAGTCCAAAACTTTTCAAGTCTACCATATAAAAAAAAGAAATGCAATAAAAAAAAACAGTTGAAACAAGAATGTTAACTAGCATTCTTCACTGTACGCTTTCAAATGCTTCTTGATTTTCTGTTTTACACGACTGTATCCACTCATTACTTGCTGAATATCCATTGATAAATCTTTTGCGATGTAGGAAAAATCACTTCCTTGCATGTAATGATGAAAAATTTGCGCTTCTCTTTTTGAAAAATGGATTTCACATGTTTCAATTGCTTCATTCAACAGCAGTTGTTGGACTGCTACAGGTTCTTGAGTTGTCACTTCTGCTAAGAAATCTGGTCCTTCAGATTCCATTTTCTGTTCCATAGAAACTTCGTCTTTTTGATCTCTGCGTTTTAATGCGTTTTGTTTCCTTAATAACGAATAAATTTGGTTAGTAATAACGCTTTTGTAATAACTACCGAAACTAACTCCTTTGTTATTTTCATAGGTTTTTAATGCTTGATATAACGCAACACGTGCTTCTTGCTCCCAATCTTCATTCATAAAATTCCGCACATAATAACTATTTTTTAAGCGTAATAAAAGTGGATAATATTTCTGATAAAGGGTAGAAAATGCTTCTTCATCACCATTGCGTGCAGCACGTAATAACTCCTCAGGCATAAATAAATCCTCCATAATCTCTATTATGGAGGAATATTAGCATCAAAAATCGTGTTATTTAATCTGATAACGTGGTTATCTGTCCTTTTTCATTAAATCGTCTAACTTTTTAGACAATTTATGCAATTGTTCATCATTCCAAGGAGAATTACGTCGAAAATCAATAAAACGCATATTTATATTCTCTTGGGCTATTGTTTCTTCTGTTTTTTTGATTGTTTTATACAACTCATACGCAGAAGTTCGTAAGGCTCCTTGTGAAAACACTACCCATTGTTCCGCCAAATCACTTGTAGCAACTGTTACTTGTGTCAATCGATCATTCAACGTACCCGCTACTCGCTCAATATAACTATCTGCTGTTTCATCTTCTTTGGTGAATACAACTTCTAGCTGATATTTTTTATAGTTTTGTTGAATTCCAGGAACCAGCTGCGCATCGAAAACCACAATTACTTCAATTCCTTCAAATTTTGCATAATTAGACAACCGATGAAGCAAGGCTTCACGTGCATCAGCCATTTTGTCTTGCTTCTTTAACAAAACAAGCTCTGGCCAAGAACCAATCATATTGTAACCATCGACAATCAATAACTGTTTCTTCATCAGCTTACTCCCCCTGTCGTTGGGAAAACGCCTGATACATCAACAGACCTGCTGCAACACTTGCATTCAGGCTTTGAACATGCCCTACCATCGGGATTGTCAATAATTCATCCATTTCTTTTTTCAATCCTTGACTCATACCGCGCCCTTCATTACCAATTACTAATGCAATTGAACCTTTTGCATTCCAATTCTGAAAATTCGTTCCAGACATGTCTGTTCCAAAAATCCAAAAACCAGCTTCTTTTAGTTGCTGAGCTGCTTGAATCAAATTAGTTACTCTTGCTACCGGCACATGCTCAACTGCTCCAGTAGACGTTTTGGTAACGATTGGTGTGATTCCTACTGCGCGATGCTTAGGGATAATTACGCCGTCCACACCACTTGCATCAGCTGTTCGCAAAATCGAGCCAAAATTGTGAGGATCTTCTAGACTATCTAAAATCAAAAAGAAAGGATTTTCTTTTTTTGTTTTTGTTTGTTCAAGCAACTGTTCTAACGATAAGTATTCGTAAGGTGTGATAGCCAACACCACACCTTGGTGTACACCTCGATCACTTAATGTATCCAATTTTTGTTTAGGAACCCATTTCACGGGAACTGCTTGGTCACGAGCAATTATTTTTAACTCATCTACCTTCTCGCCATGAGCGTCTTCTTGGAGAAACAATTTATTTCCTCGTCCTTGTTGAAGTGCTTCCACAGCAGCATGATGACCAAAGACAAAATTATCTTCAATTGATTCGTCTTTTTCTTGCGTATGATTTGATTCTTGCTTTGTTCTTTTTTGAGATGTTTTTGATTGCTTGCTCCAGTCGTTAGTATGTCGTTTTTTATTTTTAAAATTATTTTTTCTATCCATTTTTTTCACCTATTTTCTGAATACACCATTCAATCAATTCTTCCATTCGTTCGGTTTGCTTTGTTAGATGTAAATACCCCATCAACGCTTCGAAGCCTGTAGCAATTCGATAAGTCGTGATGTCTGCATTTTTAGCACCTGTATGACTTTTGGCATTTCTACCGCGACGATAATAAATATCTTCTGTTTCTGTTAAAATATTTTCTTCTAACATTTTTTGAATCAAATAAGCTTGTGCTTTAGCAGATACATAATTTGTTGCCGTATGGTGTAATTTATTTGGTTTGGTTTGTCCTTGATCAATCAAGTAGTCTCGAATATAAATCTCATAAATTGCATCACCAACGTATGCAAGAGCTAAACCATTTAGCTGCGTGTAATCTCTCATACTTCTCTTCTCCAACGGGTTCCTTGCGGTGTATCTTCCAGGATGATCCCTTTTTCTTTAAATAAGTCCCGAATCTCATCACTACGCGCGAAATTTTTCGCTTGGCGTGCTTGGTTTCTTTCCTCAATCAATTGTTCAATGTCTTCATCTAGTAACGCTTCGGAAGTAAAGAAAATTCCAAAAATCGCTAACCATTGCGCATATAAAGTTATTGCTTGGTCTAAAACTGGTAGGGAAACTTGTTCTTGTTCCAAATAAGTATTTAACCATTTTGCAAGCTCATAAACAACTGTGATTCCATTTGCTGCGTTGAAATCATCATCCATTTCTTGAATGAAGCGCGTTTCTAACTCAGTTAATTCTGCCATTTTGTCACTATCATCTGCCAATGAACTAGCAGCACTATCTTTACGAAATTGAACGTTATCATACGTATTTTTTAAGCGTTGTAGATTTGTTGCAGCTTCCTTTATCGTTGCCTCACTATAACGAATTGGTCGGCGATATTGCGTTGTTGCCATGAAGAAACGTAAAACTTGTGGATCCACTGTTTGAATCATTTCATGGACAGTAATGAAATTACCAAGAGACTTACTCATTTTTTGATCTTCTTCGCCAATCGTTACATAACCATTGTGCATCCAATAATTTGCAAATTTTTGTCCCGTTTTGGCCTCACTTTGGGCAATTTCATTCTCATGATGAGGAAACTCTAAATCCTGTCCACCACCATGAATATCAATTGTTTCACCCAAGTGTTTTGTAGCCATAACAGAGCATTCAATATGCCAGCCTGGACGACCATTTCCCCATGGCGACTCCCAAAAAATTTCTCCCGGTTTGGCATTTTTCCATAAAGCAAAATCCAATGGATCTTCTTTCAGCTGTTGTTCTTCACCCGTTCGTTGACTCGCACCAATTTCAAGCTCATCAATTGACTGATCGCTCAACTGACCATAATCCTTGAAACGACGTGTCCGATAATAAACATCACCTTGCGCTTCATACGCATAGCCTTTTTCAATCAGTACTTGGATAAACGATAAAATGTCTGGCATATGATCCATTACTCTTGGATGTAAGGTTGCTGGTTCCACGTTTAACGCCTTAGTATCTTCCTCAAATGCTTGGATAAAGCGATCCGCAACTTCTGGTGCTGTGATCCCTAAATCTTTTGCTGCGCGGATGATTTTATCATCCACATCTGTAAAGTTCGAAACATATTTCACTTGATAGCCGCGATATTCAAAATAACGACGAATTGTATCAAATGCAATGGTACTCCGCGCATTTCCAATATGGATATAGTTATAAACGGTTGGCCCACAAACATACATTCCAACCTGACCTTCTACAATAGGAACAAATTTTTCTTTCTCTCGAGTAAGCGTATTATATATTTTTATCATTCTGTTCTCCTTATCTTTTCACCTTTAATCCGAACAACTTTTGCCGGAATACCAACTGCTGTAGCATCATCTGGTATATCATTAAGTACCACTGCCCCTGCTCCGACTTTTGCATGCCGACCAATTGTCACTGGACCTAAAATCTGTACATTTGCAGAGAGCAACGCGCCCTGTTTAACTGTAGGATGTCGTTTACCTGTTTGTTTGCCTGTCCCGCCTAAAGTCACACCATGGAACAAGACCACATCATCTTCAATTTCTGCCGTTTCTCCAATCACTACGCCCATTCCATGATCAATAAAGACGCCTTTACCAATTTGTGCACCAGGATGTATTTCAATCCCAGTTAAAAAGCGCCAGAATTGGGCAATGATTTTAGCTAATAAATACAAACGATGCTGGTATAAGAAATGAGAAAGACGATGCCAAAGTAACGCATGGAATCCTGGATATGTTAGAACAATTTCTAAAGTCGAACGTACAGCAGGATCATTTTTTTTCGTAGCAGTAATTATTCGCGTAAACCAATTCATTCACCTTCACTCCTTTCCATAACAGATTTATGTAACCAAAACTATAAATAAAAAGCGTCTTTTAAATAAGTTTCCTTAAATAAAAGACGCTAATGGCGTGGTTCCACTTTTTTTCATAATCAAAACAGATTACCTCGAAGCAAAATAACGTCTGCTACCCGTTTTTAGCTACTTGTGTTCGCTAAAACCACTCCCAGAGGCATTTCAACACCTACTTTGTAACGACTTTCACCTTCCGTCGCCTCTCTAAAAACAAACTAGTTGTTTACTTCTTCTGTTCTTCGTGTTTATTTTATTACTTGGTTTAAATGAGCAAGTGCTTTTTCACGGCCTAATAATTCAACTGTGTCTGGTAATTCAGGACCATGCATTTGTCCTGAAACAGCAACACGAATTGGCATGAATAAGTTTTTGCCCTTAACACCAGTTTCTTTTTGTACAGCTTTGATAGCTGCTTTAACTGTTGGAGCATCAACAACTTCCATTTCTTCTAGCTGTGCTTTAAATGCTGTCAAAACAGCTGGAACTGTTTCACCAGCTAATACTTCTTTTGCCGCATCATTTAAAACTGGATGTTCATTAAAGAATAACTCTGACACTTCAACGATTTCCGCAGCATAGCTCATTTGTGGTTGATATAATTGAACAATTTTTTTCACCCATTCAATTGTTTTTTCATCAGGATTTTCTTCAACTCGGCCATCTGCAATCAAATATGGTAAACACATATCTGTTAATTCAGCTAAATCCATTTCTTTCATGTAATGGTTGTTTACCCATTGTAATTTTTTCGCATCAAATGCTGCAGGTGATTTGCTCAAACGTTCTGGATCAAACATTTTCACTAATTCTTCTTGACTGAAGACTTCTTCTTCGCCTACTGGTGACCAACCAAGCAATGCAATAAAGTTGAACATTGCATCAGGTAAATAACCTAATTCACGATATTGTTCGATAAATTGAAGGATTGATTCATCACGTTTACTTAATTTTTTACCAGTTTCGCTGTTAATAATCAGTGTCATGTGCCCAAATGTTGGTGGTGTCCAACCAAATGCTTCATAGATCATTAATTGTTTTGGTGTGTTTGCAATATGGTCATCTCCACGCAAAACATGAGTAATTTTCATCAAGTGATCATCCACTGCTACAGCAAAGTTATAGGTTGGCATGCCATCACGTTTTTGAATGACGAAGTCTCCGCCGATATTATCTGATTCAAATGAAATTTCACCTTTGACCATATCGTTGAACTTATATTCTGTGTTTCGTGGCACACGGAAACGAACAACTGACTCTAGCCCTTGAGCTTCTTTTTCAGCTTGTTCTTCTGGCGTTAAGTTTGCACATTTCCCACCATAGTGAGGCATTTCACCACGAGCGCGTTGTGCTTCACGTTCCGCTTCTAATTCTTCTTCTGTACAGTAACATTTGTAAGCTCGATTGCTTGCAAGTAATTGATCAATCAGTGGTTGATAAATTTCTTTACGTTCAGATTGACGATAAGGACCATATTCTCCAGGATTTTCAGGAGACTCGTCCCAATCCATTCCTAACCAAGCTAAATTTTCTAACTGACTTTTTTCTCCATCTTCAATGTTACGTTTTTGGTCAGTGTCTTCAATACGGATGATGAATTCTCCATCATTGTGGCGAGCAAATAAATAATTGAATAATGCAGTTCGTGCATTTCCAATATGTAAATGCCCTGTTGGACTTGGTGCATAGCGTACGCGTACTTTCGTCATTTTCTTCCTCTTCTTTCAAACTAGACTTATGTGACTAACAGCAAAAATCCGTCAGCTTTGACCTTAAAAACATTATTTATTTAAAGTCACTCAGCAAAATTTTACCTTTTCTAGTGCAAATAGTAAAGCCAACCGATTGAATTTCCTCATCAGTTGGCTCATTTTATTTATGAAATTAAGATTTTGTCTTCGTTTCAGAATTTTTTTTGTTATCAATACCCCGACCTGCATGCGCTGGTTTAGCAAAAATCATTCGACCAGCTGCTGTTTGCAACGCACTAGTTACGACAACTTCAAGATGCTCATTCATATAATGCTGGCCATCTTCAACGACAACCATTGTTCCATCATCTAAGTAAGCAACACCTTGCTGACGCTCTGTTCCGACTTTTACGACTAAAACATTCATTGTCTCACCAGGAATAACAACTGGCTTAACTGCATTTGCTAACGCATTGATGTTTAAGACTGGCACATTTTGAAACTCAGAGACCTTATTCAAGTTATAATCATTAGTAACAATCACGCCATCTAACAGTTTAGCTAATTTAATTAGTTTACTATCAACCTCACTGATTTCTTCAAAGTCTCCATCATACATTTCAACAGAGATACCTTCTTCTTTTTGTAAAGCATTTAAAATATCTAGCCCGCGGCGTCCACGAACTCGTTTTAAACTATCACCAGAATCTGCGATGTATTGCAATTCATATAAAACAAAATTTGGAATCATTAACGTTCCTTCTAAGAAACCTGTTTTAGCAATATCATAAATTCGACCGTCAATGATAACACTCGTATCTAAAATTTTATATTTGTGGAAATTATCGCCTGATTTACGTTCTAATAACTGGCTTTCAAACTGATTTGGTAATTCTTGTTCCACTTTCTTGTTTCGTGGCGCAAAGATTTTCTTCCATTCATCAATTCGAGTTGTGCCCATTCTCATACCAAAATAACCTAAAAAGATCATCAATAGAATGGGTAAAACACTATTTACAAATGGAATTTCCATATTGTAAAGAGGAGTTGAAATAATTACCCCTAAAGTTAACCCAATAATTGTACCAATTGCTCCAAACAATAAATAAGTTAAACTAATCTCACTCAATTTTTCTTCTACTTGTTTCAGCACAGCAGCAATATGTTTTGCTAATAGCAGAGATAAAATAAAGAAAATAAGTGCACCTAACAGGCTATTAGTAAACGTATTGTTCAGCCAGCCATTGGTTTGTTGGCCGATTGCTTGCCAAGCAGCTGGTAAAAAAGAAATACCTAGACTTGCTCCCGCAATGATCATCAACAATGTAATGACGCGTTTTTGCATAGTTGTTCCTCCATTTCATTTTTTTATTTTTATGCTTGAAATACTTTTTTAAGCGTTTCGCTTAATGTTGCGACTCCAATAACTTCAATACCCACAGGAGCCTTCCACCCACCTAGATTATTTTTTGGCAAATAGACTTTCGTAAATCCTAATTTTTGAACCTCTTTGACACGTTGTTCAATATGACTCACACGTCGGATCTCACCAGTAAGCCCAATTTCGCCAATAAAACATTCTGTTGGTTGTGTTCCTTTTTCTTTATAACTTGATGCAATACTTACCGCAATCGCTAAATCAATTGCTGGTTCATTTAATTTTACTCCACCAGCCGCTTTTAAGTAAGCATCTTGATTTTGTAACAGCAATCCTGCTCGTTTTTCCAAAACTGCCATAATCAAAGAAACACGATTAAAATCTAGACCTGTAGTCGTGCGTTTCGCATTTCCAAACATGGTTGGTGTAACTAAAGCTTGGATTTCTACTAAAATTGGACGAGTACCTTCCATTGCAACAACAATTGCTGAGCCAGTTGCGCCATCTAAACGTTCTTCCAAAAAGATTTGAGAAGGATTAGATACTTCTTCTAGTCCATGTTCACGCATTTCAAAAATACCAATCTCATTCGTTGAACCAAAACGATTTTTCACCGCACGTAAAATTCGGAAACTGTGATGCTTTTCTCCTTCAAAATACAAAACAGTATCCACCATATGCTCCAACATTCTTGGTCCCGCAATCGAGCCTTCTTTAGTAACATGTCCAACAATAAAAATAGCAATACCATTAGTCTTCGCAATTTTCAACAATTCAGCAGTTGTTTCCCTTACCTGGCTAACACTACCAGCCGCACTTGTAATATCTGGTTGAGTCATTGTTTGAATCGAGTCGATAATAACATAGTCTGGTTTCAGCTGTTCAATTGCATGACTAATTTCATTCATATCTGTTTCAGCATATAAATAAAATTCGGTATCGATGTTTCCTAATCGTTCCGCACGAAGCTTAATTTGTTCCGCACTTTCTTCACCAGAAACATATAAAACTTTTCCCCCAATAGCTGCTAATTGCTGAGATACCTGTAAAAGCAACGTTGACTTCCCAATCCCCGGATCTCCACCAATCAATACCATTGAGCCTGGAACTACCCCACCCCCAAGTACACGGTTTAACTCTGTTAACTTTGTTTGTACACGAGGCTCTTTTTTAGGGACTACTTCGTCGATTTTGGTAGGCTTTGCTCGTTCACCAGTTAAACTGGTGCGTACTCGACGATCACTTGTATCTTGTTCAATCTCTTCGACCATCGTATTCCATTTTCCACAATTTGGGCAACGTCCCAAAAATTTAGGCGACACATAACCACAATTTTGACAAACAAATTGTGTCTTTGATTTTTTTGCCATTGTCTCGCCTCCTTTAAATAGCTAATAAATTCTGGCCAATTTAGTTTTTATTCGAAGAACCAAACCCGCCTTCTCGACTTGTTGTTGTTTCATCTTGATCTGCCTTTAAAAACGGCAAGAAAATGCCTTGACCAATTCGTTCACCTTTTTTAATCATCACATCTTTAAAACCAAAATTAGTAAACTGGAACATAATGTGTCCCTCATTATCTGGATTATTGTAGTAATCACTATCAATGACCCCAACACCATTTGTTAAAACCAAAAACCGTTTTAAAGGATTACTTGAACGATTAGCTAATTGTAAAAATTCATCTTCTCCCATATAGGATTTGATACCTGTTGGCACCAAAGTAGGTTTTAATTGTTTTTCATCAATTGCTGTTGCTTCTTCTCCCATTGATTTTATCAATGTAGTAAGTCCATTTTTTATACCTGACTTCCAAATACTTGGAATAATAATATCTGCCGCAGCTTCAAAATCATATCCTGCAGCGTGGTGTGTTGCTCTTTTTGGTAAATTGATTTCTTGACTCGCATAGTTAGAAACAACTTCAAAACCTCTTTTTTTCACGAATCTTCCCCCTAGAATAAACTATGTTTTATTTTACCATATTCACACTACCAAAGGCCTTTCTTTGCAAAATCTTCAAGAAATTCTGTTATCCTGTAGAAAAGTTTTCAAAGATAGACCTTTTTTTCTTCTTAATTGAAAAAAACTTCTTCTTTTAAACATGACTTTAGACACTAAAACAAGTAGAATAGAAAAAAATTACATACAAAATTTATTCAAATAATTATTAGAGGTGTCTCATGCGCAAAGAACTAACTCAAGCAAAACGAATTATCATCAAGGTAGGAACAAGCACATTGATTTATCCGAATGGAAAAGTAAATCTCGCTGCGATTGATCAACTTGCTTTTGTTTTAACCGATTTACGCAATCGCGGAAAAGAAATCATTTTGGTTTCCTCTGGTGCTGTCGGGGTCGGAATGACAAAAATGAATCTGAATCAAAGACCACAAACGATTCCTGAACAACAAGCAATCGCCGCGATTGGTCAAGGTGAGTTGATAAATATTTATAATCAACGGTTTGCAACTTACGGTCAGCAAACTGCACAAGTTTTAGTAACACGTGACGTAATCGATTTTCCAGAAAGCAGAAAAAACGTAACCAATACTTTAGAGCAGCTTCTCGCTCTTGGTGCAATCCCCATTGTAAATGAAAACGACACCGTTGCAGTCGATGAGTTAGATCATTCGACAAAATTTGGAGACAATGACCAACTTTCTGCAATCGTAACTCAATTAGTTACGGCGGATTTATTGATTGTCTTATCTGATATTGATGGCTTTTATTCTGACAATCCCTCAACTAACGCTCAAGCTGAACTGTACTCATTGGTCACAGAAATCAATGACGATTTAATGGCAAAAGCTGGTGGTGCGGGAAGTACATTTGGAACAGGTGGTATGCACAGCAAATTACAAGCTGCAAAACGAATTTTTGATGCAAACCGCTCTATGGTCCTTGCAAACGGGAAAAATCCAGCAATCATTTTTGATATTTTAGCCGGTAAAGAAATCGGTACTTTTTTCAAGCACAACTAAAAGACCTTTTGATGAGAGAACTCGACCCACTTTTATAAAAACAAAGGAGGATTTATGATGATCGATTTAAGACAGCTCGGAGAAAATGCTAAAAGCAGTGCTACTACTTTAGCTTTAATGAGTACAACGGATAAAAATGACTTGTTACTTAAAATGGCGGATGCGATTGAAGAAAATCAAGTGGCTATTCTCGAAGCAAACAAAGAAGACTTGACTCATGCAACACAAAATAAAATTAGCGAGACGATGCAAGACCGATTAAGACTCACATCTGAACGAATTCATTCAATGGCAGAGGAAATGAGAAAGGTTGCCCAACTGGACGATCCAATCGGAAAAGTTGATCATATGTGGAAAAATGAGGACGGCTTGCTGATTGGAAAAAAACGCGTGCCTCTTGGTGTTATTGGAATTATTTATGAATCACGACCAAATGTCACAACAGATGCTGCCAGCTTAGCTTTCAAATCTGGAAATGCAGTTATCTTACGTGGTGGAAAAGAAGCCTTTGTTTCCAATCAAAAACTGGTAGAAATCCTACAACAAGTTTTGGTGGACAATGGACATTCTCCTTACGCAATTCAATTTGTGACAGACACTTCTCACGAGGTTGCTGATCAACTGATGAAACTGACTGATTATTTAGATGTTTTAATTCCTCGTGGGGGAGCAAGTTTAATCCAACGAGTCAAAGCTCATGCAACTGTTCCAATTATCGAAACTGGTACAGGAAACAATCATATTTATATTGATAAAGACGCACAATTAGAAATGGCAAAAAAAATTATCGTCAATGCAAAAGCTTCTCGTCCTTCTGTTTGTAATGCTGCTGAAACTTTATTGATTCATGCAGAAGTCGCACCTTTTTTCTTGCCAGTAATTGAAAAAGCATTAGTCGACAGTGGCGTTGTATTACGCGCAGATCAACGCTCCCTAGAATATTTAGAAACGGCATCTTTAGCAACAGACGAAGATTGGGATACAGAATATCTTGATTATGTTTTAGCAGTAAAAATCGTCGACTCAATCGACGAAGCCATCACCCATATCAACCGCCACAACACAAAACATTCGGAAGCAATCGTTACAGACAGCTATGCTGCTAGTCAAATGTTTTTAAATCAAGTAGATGCCGCAGCAGTCTATGTTAATGCGTCTACCCGATTTACTGATGGTGCTGTTTTTGGATTTGGTGCTGAGATTGGTATCTCCACGCAAAAATTACACGCAAGAGGACCAATGGGACTTAATGAACTAACTACAACAAAATATATCATTTATGGCGAAGGCCAAGTCCGTGAGTAACAGCTAATTTGTTTCACAAGAAACATTTGTTATCATATGTTGTTTCCTCTCACTATAAGTTATGCAAAAAAGTTAAATTATTTTTTAATGATTCAACTAATAGAAAGGTATTCTCATGTTTGAAATTTTAACCGTCTTTTTAGTCTATTTATTTTCCCTAAACATTGCCGCTTTTTTTGGAGTAGCTTTACTAACACTTTTCTTTCAGATAAAAAAAAGAAGTCAAGGCATGCAGCGAGAAAAATGGACAAAGTATTTTGAAAAAATCGGCCCAAAAGGATTACTAATCCGGCTTTATGTAAGCTATATGTTAGCCTTGAGTTTATTAGCAGCGATTAATTACGTATCATTTTTTAATTATTCGCTACCATATACATTCACACTTTTAATTGCAGGTTTTTTCCATTTAACTTACAAATATCAATTGAATAAAGATCATTTGAAACACACATTTCATTAAATAGGGGCTAGAACAAAATTAGCCCAAATAAAAAAAGCCTAAAATTCGTTTTTGAAAACGTTGATTTAGGCTTTTTTATTGAAAACTAGATTACGAACGACTGGATTTTTAGTTTTGTTCCACTCCCTAATTTGATTAACTCCAATGATTTTCTGAATCTGTCTCAGAACTTCCTTCATTAATTGAAAAACCATCAAATGTCTCTCCGTCGTAATATCGAAGCAACTCATCAACAGATAAGTTCATCGTCTTTTCTTTTTCTTCTTCCAATTCTTCCAGCATCTCTGTACGATACGCTTGATAAATCGTTGCTAATTTTTGTTGCATGACTTTTCTAGACTCACCTTGTGCATTGATTGTCGGTAATTCTTTAAGATAGCCTCGATACACTGGTCGTCCATCAATCAATTCAATGGGTAATTCAACTAGCGTTAGCCCCACTTCACGAAAATCTTCTTCAAACATTTTTTCTTCACTCCTCGCTATTTCCCAACTAAACCTGATACATTAATAGATAACACTAATTTAGGAGGATAACTATGACTCCTATCTTATTTCTTTTATTGCTACCTGTTAGCTACTGGTTCAATAAGAGAAAAAATATTTACATTAGATTTAATTTCCATCTTATATTTTTATTTAACCTTTTAGAGTTGGCATTTGTTCTGCCTTTAATGAATTAGCGCATGTGGTTGCTATTATCTTCTCTCACTTCTCTTTTAAATACTATCATCGCTAGCTTTTATCCTTTGATTTTAGCGGATATTATTCTTTTTTACTAGTGGCTCAAACGAGCTGGCTATAGTATTTGAGTAAGAATACTCAATTTGCGTAGCTGGATTTATCTAGGTATTGCTTCGTTATTTACTTTGATTCAAGGTACAGATCAGCGCAGCAAGAAAATAAAAAAAATCCTAGAAACTTTATAACGAAGCATCTAGAATCTTTTTCATTTTTATTTCTGATTTCCTTCTTTTGTTACAAAATATTGTCGATGATAAACAATAAATCCTAAACTTAACAAAACAATAATTGCTGCAAAATAAAACGAATATTTTTCATCAAAGATTTCTCCTATTTTCCCCGCAATGAATGGTGCCAAAGCTCCCCCAAAAAAGCGGACAAAACTATAACTAGAAGAAGCCACATTTCTCTCCAAACCTGGAATTTCCATCGCAATAGTTGTTAACAATGTATTGATGATTCCTTGGAAAAATCCTGCTAACACAATACTGATTGGTACAAGTATCGGAATTGATGTTCCCAAACCAAGTAGGATCAAACAAAATGTAAAGAAAACAAAAGCAGTCATGATTGTACGGTACGTTGTATACTTTCTTTCTAAAAATGGTGCTACAAAAATGGAAGAAATTGCCAACAACACACCCCAACCAAAAAAGACAAATCCCACTTGCATCTCAGTATAACCAGTTAACAGAAAGGGCGCATATGCCAGCAAAGTAAAAAAGCCAAAATTGTATAGTAATGCAATTAAACCAACTGAACGTAATTTATGATTAGCTAAAGCTTTCACTCCTTCTAAAAAGTGAACCTTACGTTTCGGTTTTTCAATTTCAGGCAATAAAATAGCCAATGCAACAAAAGCACACAACATTAAAAAGGCGACACCAAAGAATGGGTATCTCCATGATCCACTTCCTAGTACGCCACCTAACAACGGACCAATTGCCATTCCGCAGCCAATCGCAGCTTCATACATCATGATTGCTTTCTCTGTGTTTCCTACCAAAATACTAACAATTGTTGCTAACGCTGTTGAAACAAACAGTGCATTACCGATCCCCCAACCAGCACGTAAGCCAATCAATAAACCAATATTATTCGATAATCCACCTAGTCCGGCAAATAACACAATAATCAACAAGCCCATCATCAATGTTTTTTTCAAACCAATTCTGCTAGATAAAAATCCCGTAAATAACATGACTACACCTGTTACTAACATATAACTCGTAAATAAAAGCGTGGTTTCTGCAGGCGTCGCATTTAATTGTAAAGCAATTGTTTTTAAAATGGGATCAACTAATCCTACTCCCATAAAAGCAATCATACAGGTTGCAGCCACAACCAATGCTGAATTTTTCTCGGAAGTTTGTTCTTCCAGTTCAATTTTATTCTCCAAATTTATCATTCCCCTCTACCTAGCATCATACATAACTAAAATTACATGTCAATATGCACATGTAATTTGAGTATATTTTTTATGATATAATAAAAAAAAACGGAGAAAGGAGTATTACTCAGTGAATACTTTATCTTATATTCTATTGTGTGTTCTTTTAACAAAGCCACGATCTGGCTATGAGTTAAAACAATTGATTAATATTTTCTGGGAGGCACACCATAGTCAAATTTACACAACTTTAGCGAAACTCGAGCAACAAGGTTACTTGTCTATCTTAGATAACGAGCAACATTCACAGAAAAAAATTTATGAGCTAACGAATGAAGGACGTTTACTCGTTGAAGAATGGATTAAGGAAGAGACACCCTCACCAACACAAAAAGACGAATTTTTAGCAAAAATCTATGCCTTTTCTACATTAGATAAAAACACAGCAAATGGTTTGCTATTTACACGTGAACAACAATTGAATAAAATACTTCAAAAAAACCAAGCCAAATTAGATGGCCTTACCTCAACGAAAAAAGAAGACTTTGGACGCTATGTCGTCATCAAACGAAAAGTTCTTCTTTGCCAACAAGAAATTTTATGGTGCCAACAGGTAAGAGATCAAATGCAAGCTTTCTTTGAATAAAAATAGAGTGTGTCACCTGTTGAGATGACACACTCTATTTTTATTTTGTTTGGATGATGTTCAATACTTTTCGAGAAAAAGGTCCTACGAAAAGGAGTTGTAAAGGTAAAGCTACAATGACATTCATTTTCCAAGCGTTCAGATACGCCGGTAATAAATTATCCGAGATTCCTTGTTCCATTATTACACCAAAAAGTGACATACAAGTAACCATGCCAGTGACCATTAAACAAGAAATTGTTAAGATAATAGGTACTTTTTTTTCTGGATTCAGTGGCAGTTTAAATGCAATTTTTTTTGCTAAAACACCGATGACAAAAACATCTAATATGAAGGCAACAATAAATCCTGGAAGTAGCCCTATCATAAATTTTGTCAAGTAAAGCTCCTGATGTAACCATAAATTATAGATGCTCATTCCAAAAACCATTGAAAAGCACATCATCGTAGTAAAAATAATTCCTTCTTTTTTATTTGTAGGCACTCAAATCATTCCTTTCATTTTGTCACGAGGATTATCGTAGCACAGACAAAAAATTCTCGTAAGCATTTATTTTATTTATCATAAAATAAATAAATCTTGACTTGAGTACTTAAAAAATGGGAATTTATTTGAAAGTAGTTAGTTTGTCAGCAGCTAAGCGAACAGACTCATACCCTTCTTCTACTGCTTTTCCGATGGATAAAATGATTACTGGTACGTATCTTTCTTTCTCCAAATCAAAAGCTTCTGCTAGTTGGTCTGCTTCAAATCCACCAATTGGATTCGTTTCGTACCCGTGTTCACGTGCGACCAACATGAATTGCATTGCAGCAAGACTAGAATCAACTTTGACTATATCGTTCATTTCTGATTTAGAAAATGATTTGTAGTAAGGAATGATTGCTGCCAATTGATGATCACGAACTTCTTTTGGCATCTTGCCAGCTTCATATGCTTGATTGTAGATTTCTTCACCATATTCATAACATTCTAGATCACCAAAAATCATCACCATAGCTGAAGATGTATCATTTTGTTTTGTATTGAAACGAATCAGTGGACGCAATTTTTCTTTTGCTTCGTCACTTTCTGCAACAACAAAACGCCATGGTTGCATGTTCACTGAAGAAGGAGCTGTGGTTGCTTTCTGAATCATGGTTAACATTTCTTCATGGGGGATTTTATAAGTTTCATCGTACACTCGGACGGATTTTCTGCCATACATAATTGTTGAAAAATCTTTTGCTTTTTCCATTTTATTCCACTTCTTTCGTTTTGATTGCTGATAATTGCGTATTTAATTTATTAAGCAACACTAATAGCTGTGACATTTCTTCTGGTTCAAATGCCGGCGATAAAATGCTAGCCATATCCGTGTGCTCTCTTTCGCAGTTTGAAAGTTTCTCTTCTGCTTTAGCGGTGAGGGTAACAACTACCTCACGATTATTTAAAGGATTTCGTTGTCGTGTAACGTAACCCTTTGTTTCTAATAATTTCAGGTGCCTAGTTACCGCTCCTTGATCGATTTGTAAGAATGATTGTAGCGTATTTTGTGAACAAGGATTCTTTTCTCTTAAAAGCGTTAATAATTCATAACGCGTCAAACTCAATCCAATATTCTCTTCAAAAATTTGAATAATCTTTTGATCTGCTACTTTAATTTGATATAAAACATGACTAATTTCTTCTAAAGACATCTGCTCCTCCTCACACTAACCATTGACTTGTCAATCGTTGACTCGTCAATAATAAAGTGATTTGTTGAGAAACGCAAGAATTTTTGCTTGTTAAATAATTTTTTTATTAGCGATTCAAGATGTAACCACTAATATTTTTTAATAATGTATATGAACAAGTTAATAACTTAGTGATATTTTTGACAAGAGGGTATTAGCTTACTGCACAAAAAAACTAGCCAACAACGTAAGAAAGTTAGTTAGCTAGTTCGTTAATTAAATTAATTCAGCAATCAATAATTTGGCAACTGCTCGCACAGAAAACGGATTTTGTCCTGTTATCATTCGATCATCTTTGATTGCATATTCACGATAAAATCTTTTCTTCTTGAAATGGCCGCCACGTTTTTCGACCGCCACTTGGTTCAAAAATGGGACAACAGATTTTTTCCCTGCGATGATTTCTTCAGTCGTAGTAAATCCAGTAATATTTTTACCTTCAATCAAATAGTTACCACTCTTATCTTTATATTCAATAGTCCTGCTACCCCATGACACACAGAAACCAGATACCCATTGTTATCATAAATAGTAGACGCAAGATTTTGAATTGACAAATCATCCGGAAAATCCCACATCACACCATGTCCTCCAGTATAATAAATCGCAGCATAGTCAGCCGGATTCACTTGGTCTGGACGCAAAGTGTCCGTCAATCCGCTATGAATAAAATCAGGATCTTCATAAATTTCAAGAATTGATTCATCTATGTATTTCATACTGCGTGGATCAAGCGGGACAAATCCACCTTTTGGGCTAACAAAATCGACTTCAATCCCAGCATTTTTCATTTCAGCCACAAATTCAACCGCTTCACCCAACCACAATCCAGTTGGCTCCGTTGTCCCCTGATAATGAGTAACATTTGTTTCAACAATCAAGACTTTTTTCACGTTAATCAACCTCTGCGATAATTTGACTCACGTCAACTAATAATTTTTGTAGTTTATTGATTTCAGCGGTTTCGTGTGTTAGATAATAGAAGTTTTTCGTTCCTTCACTACGATAATCAATAATTTTTGCCTCTTTTAAAATTTTTAAATGATGCGATACTGCTGGACGGGATAAATTCGTTATTTCAGTTAACTCATTCACTCTTACACCTTGGCAAGCACGATCTTCTAGCAATCTAATGATAATTGCCTGGCGTTTTTCATCACCCAAAGCGATTAAAAAATCACTCACTTCTGAGAATTCTTGTTTTAAATTCGTAAAATCAGGCATCTTGCATTCTCCGTTCATATTTTTAAACCATTAAACCATCAAAGTAGTCTTCTTGTCAAATTAGTTATCCTTTTTCCAGTGATGACGCATCTTTTTCACCCTCCCCTGAAATTATCGACCAGAAATCAGAAAATTTCTCTATATACTTAAGGTATCAAGTAAATAATTACAGGAGGAAACAAGATGAAATGGTATAAACTTTCAACTGAACAAGTGAAGCAAAAAACGCGTGCTGAAACAGCTGGACTGACACAACAGGAACGTCAAGCTCGTTTAGAAACTGATGGATTAAATAAAATTGAAAAGCAAGAACAATTGAAGCCATGGCAAAAGTTTGCGAAACATTTTACGGATTTATTGATGATTGTCTTGATGATTGCCGCATTACTCAAGTTTTTCACCGGAGATATCATTGGCGGGAGTATTATTTTGTTAGTAGTCGTTATCAATGGGTTGATTAGTTACTGGCAAGAAAGAAAAGCTGAAGACTCTTTAGATGGGCTCAGAAATATGATGGGACAAGAATCAGTCGTCCTTAGTGCTGGTATTCAAGAAACGATTGATGCGGAACAACTCGTCCGAGGAGATATTGTTATCCTAAAGTCAGGAGATGTTGTCCCGGCAGATCTACGTTTGATTGACACACACGATTTAACCATTGAAGAAGCTATTTTGACCGGGGAATCTTTAGCCGTTGAAAAGCAAAGTGCCACGATTGAAGAAACATCGCCAACAGGAGATCAAGTGAATATGGCATTTTCTGGCACATTAGTTCAAACAGGCTCTGCCCAAGGTATCGTTGTCGAAATTGGAAATCAAACTGAGATTGGGAAAATCAACAAGGCACTTCAGTCTGTACAAGTGCAGACAACCCCTCTTATTAAAAAAATGCACCAATTAAATAAATACATTTTTCAAGGCATTTTGGCCCTGATCGTATTCTTACTTTTCTTTTCTAGTTTAAGATACGGACTGGAATTGAATCTGATGTTCTCTGCTTCAGTTGCACTGATTGTCTCAATGATTCCAGAAGGATTACCCGCTGTCTTAACAATGATCCTTTCAATGGGCGTCAAAGAAATGGCAAAAGAAAATGCTATCATCAAAGGCATGCCAACAATTGAAACACTAGGTTCGATGACCGTCATTTGCTCCGATAAAACAGGAACATTGACCAAAAACGAAATGACCGTGATGGACGTCTTAACTGATGAACCACAAATGATGAAAGAGATCATGAACAACTGTCAAGAATTAAAGACTAAAGACGATCAACCAATCGAGCAATTAAAAGGGAACCCAACAGAATTAGCCTTACTAAACTACGTCAAAAATGATGAGTTAACTTTAAAACCAGTTCTAGGCAAGATTCCTTTTAGCTCAAGTTACAAATACATGGCCACTGCACATTCTATCGACAAGCAATTTCTTGTTTTCATCAAAGGCGCACCAGAAGTTTTGATGAAAAAATCACAATTAACTGAACAAGAAAAATTAAATTGGGAAAAACAATCTACACAATTAGCAGAAAAAGGCCAACGAGTTCTTGGTTTCGCCTACAAGACCTTCACAGAGCCTACAGAATTAACCCATGAGCTTTTAACCAATCTGAACTTCGTTGGTTTATCTGGTATCATTGATCCTCCAAAAGAGAGTGCGATCCAAGCCGTCAAAGAAGCTCAGCAAGCTGGAATTTCAGTCAAAATGATCACAGGAGATCACAAAGAAACAGCTAAAGCCATTGGCATTCAAATTGGATTGAAGCACACAGAAAATGTGTTAGAAGGTGTCGACATCGATTTGTTATCAGATGAAGAACTTGCTAAACAAGTCCAAAAAGTTGATGTTTTTGCTCGAACAACGCCTGAACATAAGTTACGAATCGTCACAACTTTACAAAAAAATGACGAAATTGTTGGGATGACTGGTGATGGTGTCAATGATGCGCCAGCACTAAAGAAAGCAGATGTTGGAATCGCTATGGGAATCAAAGGTAGTGAGGTCAGCAAACAAGCCGCAGACATGGTTTTAGCTGATGATGACTTCCATACGATTGCTAAAGCAGTCAAAGAAGGACGCAGACTCTTTGATAATTTGCAAAAAACAATCAATTTCTTCTTACCCACCGCATTAGCACAAGGGCTAATCGTGATTGTTGCTTTATTGTTGAACCGTCCACTTCCCCTAACTACTGTTCAAATTTTGTGGGTCAATATGGCTACGACCATTACACTTTCCTACGCTTTAGGATTTGAAAAAGCAAGTCCAAACGTGATGAAGCGCCCTCCTAGAGAAACAAATGCTGGCATCTTGTCACTGTATAATGTCTTTCGGATATTCTACGTATCCTTGTTAATCATGGTGCCTGCCTACCTCTTATCCATTCAGTTCGATGGCGCTGCATTACAACAAACTGTCTTGTTACAAAGCATCGTTTTAGGTCAAGCAGTCTACATGATTAATTGTCGCGAATTACTTGATCCTTCACTCAACCAAGGCATCTGGAAAAACAAAGCCCTGTTTATTTCACTAGGCATCTTGTTCATCCTTCAAGCAATCGTGATTTTCTTACCAGCTGCTCAACAATTGATTGGCACAACTAGCTTATCCCTTAACCAACAATTATTGATTTTTGGCAACGCATTGGCTCTGTTTTTCATCGTTGAGCTTGAGAAAAAAATCAGTAAAAATTTTTTAAGCAAAAAAAAAGCACCTAACCATGAGTCTGTCTCCTAAGAGAAGACCTGGCTAGATGTAAGAATGATTCGTGAGTTCAGTCAACCGACTGAGCTCATTTTTTGTAGGTATCAATGAAAGATAAAAAACCGGTAACGGAGAACTATCAATTGGGATATTTGAAACAATCAAATCACCGGCTTGATACGTGAGCTCATTTAATTGAGTCAATTCAATTGGTTCAATGCGAATCCGTTTGCCTAAATAATCAGACAACTCTTGTTGTAAAAATAATTTCCAAGCAGGTTCACTTTGAAAAATAAGATAAATAGTTATGGTGTGTGTTTTGATTGAGAAAATTGCTTGCTGGCACAACAAAAGAAAAATATTCACAAAATATGCTTGCTCTTTAATCGATGCGACTTTCAATAATTCTTGAAATAGTTCTTCCCCTATCATTTGGACGATGGGATATGCTTCATTTTGTTGAATCAACAGTTCTTGATACTCTAATTGAAACTGCTCTGAAAGACTGGGTGACTCAGCGTATTTCAATAATAGGATCAATAAATTACACTTCAAGTGTGTCTCGTGTAATTTGGGAAGATTGAGTTTTTCAGCCAATTTTTGAACCGTTTCTTGTGCTTTCTCAAGTAAGTTAGGATAGTCAGTATTTAAAACAGTCTTCACTTCTTCACCAAATTCATTGTTATAATTCCAGCTTTCAAAAAAACAGAAGAAAGCAAAAAACAGTTCTGATTCTTCAAGATAAATGCCTTCTTTTTTATACAATTTTTTTAATGATGGGACATATAAACATAACAGTGGATCCTTCTGATTAAATGAAAATTGGTTGATCTGGCAACCCGCCTTGATTCTGATCGTATTGATAAAGAACCAGCAAATGCCAAATATCTGTTCTGTTTCAACTTTCAGTTTAGTTGAGATATCTTTCGCTAAAAAGTATTGATAATGATCTTCGTGAATAAAATAGTCTTCAAAAAAATAATTATTATGGGTAAATGGCAAAAGTAATCTATGATAAAAAATCCGAATTGAGCTTTCTTCTCCAACTAGCTGTGCTGTTCCGCCTTTTAAACGAATGCGAATATGATAATTTTTTAGTTTCTGATTGACCTTTGTGGTGTGGCGTTTGAGTGTTTCCATTGAGATTCCTGTGTTATACAAAAAATCGGATAAATTTAATTCCTTTGTAAAGAGTAGCTCCTTGACTAATTGAAGAGTAATCGAGTGTGGCAAGAAGACTTCCCAAATATCATTTGTTGCAACTGTAATTTCACTAATCAATTTGATGCCATTATTGTCTGTAGCTATTTCCCAACCAGAAGGTAAATAACTACGAACGGAATTCAAATCTGAAAAAACGGTTCGTTCCGTCGTTTCGATTTTTTCGGCTAACTCTTTGACTGTAACTTGTGAATTATTAAGAAGTTGTTCCAACAATAACACCTGTCGATATAAATCTTTTTCTGTTATAAATTGTTTCACTAATGAGTACATACGGAGCCCCCTTTCCAAAAAATAATCAGCTCGTAAAAATTGGTGTGACAAATTTTTTATGTGTAAACCAACTGAAAAAATAGTTATTTCATCTTTTTGATCTATATCCATACTTTAATTAAATGATTGAATTTTGATTCGATATTCCCTGATTTGTAGCAGTTTCATGGTTTCCGACATCGTTTTCATTACTTTACTAAGTATAATTTTAAATAAATAAAATGGAAAGACTTAACTTGGTAAGGGATAAACTAAATTTGAATTTTGGTAGTTAATTAGTACTTACTTTCCAGAATAACTTTCATTACAAGCAACATTCATAAAAAATAATCCTTCCAAAAACTTGGAAAGTGCCATGAAAAAATAGAATGGAATGGTACTCGATTGCCTTAAAAGTCTCTGTCCCATACTATATTCGTAAGTGAATGAATTCGCAACGACTCTAGCAGTTAAAGACGGGTTCTATTAAAATCCATGAGATGATATACTATTTATATTTAATACGTACGATAATTAAGCATGAAACGTTTTTAATGATAATAATGAATTTAGGGGTGATCATTTGGCTATATATATCTTAGAAGACAATATTGTTCAGGGTATCTATTTAAAGCAAATTCTTGAAAAAAAGATACTTGATCCTCATGAACAAATTCATCTTCATTCAGACATCGAAAGCATATATGAAAAAGTATATTTAAACAGTGAAATGAACCTGTATTTCATTGACATTGATCTACACAAAGAAATCGAAGGCGGTTTTAATGGTGCGAAAAAAATTAGAGAAATTGATAAAGATGGGCTAATCGTTTTTGTTTCAAGTCACTATGAACTTGCCTTGAAATCATACAAATATCTCGTAAATGCTTATACATTCATCAATAAAAATGATGATTTAGAGACATTTACAACTGAGATTGCTAACTGTGTTTCAGCATATAATAACTCAAAAGCATTAACTAATACCTCTGATTTCATCTCAATAGAAACCAAATCAAATATATTTAGACTCGATCCTTCTCTTATATGCTATTTTGAAAGTATCGGAATGCACAAAATTGCTATCTACGGTATATCTTTCTATAAGGAGTTTTATGGTTCGTTAAGTGAGATATTACCGTTACATCAAAGTTTTAAAAGAGTACATCATTCTTATATTGTTAACATAAATAATATTACTGATATCGATCGTAAAAATAAACTTATTAAAACCAAAAGTAGGAACCAAATTCCTATTTCTAGAAAATATTATAAAGAGATCACACAGTTAATACTGTGATGTTAGGAGTGTTTAATGGTCAAATAGGACGATCATCTTAAAATGGGGAAAATTTGGGTTATTATATTTTTTATATGGAGGGATTAAGTTTTAATGGTAAACTACATCGCACAAAAAATTTTCCTTATTTCAGTAGATGATAACGACGAAAGATCAATTTACACTCGATATTATATTGAATGCTATTTAGTAGGGTTACAGAAGCTTTGCGAAATAATCATATTGGCTGCTTTATTTAAGACTTTCAAAGAAACCATTATTGTAGGCTTTTTAATGACAGTAACGCGCAAATATTCAAAAGGTTGGCATTCAAAATCTAAACTGGGTTGCTCCGTTTTAAATGCACTTTTTTATGTAGTTATTCCCTATTTTATTGGAAAAATGAATTTCCAAATTTCTTATTTTGCTTTAGCAATAATAGGGATTGTAGTCTTAGTGCTAACTGCTATTTATGCCCCACAGTTTAACGCTGCAGAAATGAAAACGACAAAAGAAAAAAATTTGAATACAAAAGTTAAAGCGATCAGTGTAAATTTAGGCATTTTCATCATTTCCATCTTTTGTCCTAATGAAATTCAAAATCTTCTTGTTTACACATTAGTATTACAATCGTTAATGATTTATCCTCCATTAAAAAAATTTATTACAGGAGATGCTTACAAATGAAAAGTTTAAAATCTTACTTCAAAGAAAAAATTGAAAAGAAAGTGGATGCAGCTGTGTTAGCTGAAAAGGGAGCGATTGATGTTACTGCTATTACATCACCTAAATTTATGGGGCAATGGTTTTATGAAGTAGAAAAACCTAAAATAAAAAAATGATTATTTTCTACTTAATTGGGGCATTTTTATCCAGTTACTTTGTTACCTCTTTATACTTTTTTCTGTTAGGAAGTTCTCAAACTAAATTTAAACATAAGGCAATTTCAGCTATACTGATCTTTATTTTTCTTTTTGTAATTGGCTCCTCCTCTTTCCCTCAATTTCAGTATATTTTTGTTATTGCAATTTTAGTTCTGATTGGTTTTTATTTAAAAAAACAGGAAAAGAAAACTTTAGTCATATTTTTAAGTATATTTACTGTATTGATTTCGGCCTTTTTGAATTTCACCGAACAATCTATCAACACAATCATCTTTAGGAATTATTCAAAAGAAGAACTAATAGTCTCTGTTTTAAACATCATTTTTCTTACTTTTAATATATTTATAATCAGGGTAGCAAAGCCAGACAAAGTCGCTTCAATGCGAGATTATTTACGACCCAATAAGTATCTTATCCCAATGATACTTATAAATATATTCTTGCTCGTATTGTTTTCTGAATTGACAACAAGTTATGCTCCAATAGAATTTATCCAAGATTTATTTTTGAATGACAAGGGACTAATGTACTTGTTCTTTTCACTTGGATTATTTACACTTTTGGTACTTATCCAATTTGGAAAACATCACACAGAGAACGAACAGAATATCTTACTTTTGAGAAATCTAAGTGACTACAATAACGAGATTGAGCGTTTAAATGATGATTTAGCAATGTTTCGGCATGATTATTTAAATATACTCCACACACTTAGAATAGCTATTGCTAATGAGGATCTGGCGCAAATTAAGGATACTTATGAGCATGTGCTGGCACCTACAGAAAAGTTCCTTTTAAATATAAGTAAACAAAATACAGCTCTTTCAAAAATTAAAAATATTGAAATAAAAAGCTTAGTTAGTTATAAATATGAGTATGCAAAAAGAAGGAACCTATCCGTTTTTCTCTCAATCAATCAGCCAATATTTTTTGATCAAACAGTTGACTTAGTCATGTTAGTACGTATTTTATCTATTCTATTAGATAATGCGATTGAAAATACGATCCCTACTGAAGATAAATCACTTTGGATATCTATCAATAAAGATATCAATAGCACTAATTTTATTATTGAAAACTCTTTTGAAGGAACCTTCCCTGAAATGAACAAAAAGAAAGAACGATATACTACAAAAAGCGATAAAAACAATCATGGACTAGGACTACTTTATGTAAATCAAATAACTAAAGAAAACGATAACTACGATTTAGAAACAACCATTGAAAACCAAATTTTCTCTCAAAAATTAACCATAAAAATATAAAAAAAGAGATTGTGAATGCAACGCCCCTAAAAGTTAGACTAAAACCTAACTTTTTTGAAGGATGCAGAATATTCACAGCCTCTTTTTTATATTCTATTTACTAAACCATTCATAGCATACATTACCATTGAGATAACCAATATGATTAAAAATCCTTTTCTATCTTTTGAAAGAATGTAATAAATAATACTATTTAAAAGTAAAACGATTGCTGGGGTACTCAATAAAACTAGTGAGTTAGTAACGTCAATAAACATTGAAACAAATAAAAATATCACTCCAACAATACTCATCGAAAGCGTCACTGAAGGAAAGATTTTAGTTAGATTCTCTTTTGAAGTGTTAAAAAGTTTAAGTCCCATAAAATAAATTACAGTTTGAAAAAAAAGTAAAACAAAACCAAACAAAAAGATTGCAATTCCACAAATTATTAGCAATTTACTAGCAGGTATTCCCGTTTCGTGAACAGCTATATCAAATACAGGTTTGAATATCGGTTTCGTAATTAGCTCTATTAACATCAACATCAATACAATTGAGTAGAAAACTGACATAATCACTTTAAAAAATATATTGTCTTTCATTGATTTACTATTCCTTCTTTCGTTAGCTCAATTTTTTTGTAAGAATTTATATTATCAAAGTTATGAGATACTATAATTACTGGACATTTTTTAGTTTTTAGTTGCTCAAGTATAACTTTCTTAGATTGTGGATCAATTCCAGATAATGTTTCATCAAGTACGATCAATCCCCACTCTTTGGCTGCATATAGTAGTGATAAACCAACCTTTAATTTCATTCCTAAAGAAGCTAAAGCATACTCAGTATCAAGCTGTTCTTTACTATATAAAGTTTCTGAAAGCAATTCAAGAATTTCATCTGTGCATCGCTCCCCATATAACCAGTAAAGCAATTTAATGTTATCTCTGATTGACATATCAGACATTCCTATTCCTACCGCTTCTAAATATAAGGAAGATAATCCTGACTCGTTTTTTATTTCTCCTGAATCTGGGGATTCTATCCCTGTTAATAAATTCATTAACGTAGTTTTTCCTACTCCGTTTTTTCCGTATAGCACGTAAATTTCATCCTTTAAAGTATAATTCAGCTCATTGAGAATTTGATTATTTGTATATTTTTTTTTCAAGCTTTTTATTTCTATCATTAGAATACCCCTTCTACTATTGCAGCAATTAAAATAACTAATAATGAAGCTAAATATACTTTTCGAAGCTTCATAAAAGTTGGTACTAAAGTTTTCCAGCCTTTAAAAAATAATTGATAAAACATGGTTATAGACAAAAATTGAAAACAAAGAATATTTGGTATCTCCAAAAATCCATGAGGAAATAAATTTTTTAATGTTTGAATCACCCCAAAATTGATTGCAGATTGCGCAATAGGTACAGAAAGAAGGATATCGTCTTTAATAATTAATGCCGGAGCAACTGGAAAAAATAAATACTGTAAGTAATTTAGTAGATTGTTGACAAAGATGGCCTCAACGTATTCTATCCCTTTTACAGGAGGGGTTGAGACTAACTCTTCAGTTTGTAAAATTCCACTATATTGGTAAAACAAGAATAGAATTAGAAAAATAAAAATTGAAACCACAAAAAATAGTATTACCCGTTTCTTTATATTAATGTTTACATCTAAAGTATCTATAAGAATTCCTCCCCATCCTAAAAAATAAAGAAAGTGAAGATAATCGTAATCGGCAAAAATTCACGCAAAACTGAATTTATATGAGATCTTGTCATCAATTCTCTTTCCAAAAAGAACAAATAATACATGGACATTAACGGTATGTAGATAGTCTCAACGATACTCGGAATAATAAACTCAATAAAATTTCGAGAGTAAAAATAATTTGCAATCAAAATAATAAAAATAGTGAACATTGACAGTTTAAAATATAGAGTTGAAACAAATCTTTTAAAAAATGAAATTTTTGCAGATTTTAGAGCTTTAATTTTTGCTAATGGTACTTCGAAATCTTCTAGCTGATTATCAATTACAATTTCGTATTGGACAAGTAACATTAAAATAAAAGTAATTGCAGGGGAAAACGAAGCACCTAATTTATGAGCGATTAATGGCGCAATCACCCCTGGCACCAGCATGAATATCTTTTGCTTCTTATCACTGAATATTACGTTGTATAACATCGTTTTTAAGACAGAACGACTAGTACTATTTTTAGATTTAGTTACTTTTTGAAAATAAAAATCGTTAGGATTCCTAAAAAACAAATAACCAATTATTGACAATAAAAGATAAAGCACATATTTAATAATAAGATTCATCTGCAAAATAGTTGTAGCTAAAAAAAAGACTAATTGAAGTGTTGTGACTGCCTTTCCTCTTCTTGACATAACTATTTCTGCAATCAACACTTGAATTGATAAAATGAATAGAAAAAATAGATCAATCGAATGAATAAAATTACCTTGAATAAAACTAGCACATACAGAAGAAGCAAAAAACAGAACGCCTACTAAAATAAAAGGATTATAATAAAGGATTAACCATAAAAGAAATCTCTTTTTTCCATGATTATTCGCTAATACTACCCTGAATTTTTTCATGTTGAAGACATCACTAGTCAAAGGCAAATTATAATTTAGTAGCAAGACGAAAACACTGAATGAAAATATGACATTAGAAAAAACGGAATCAAAAAATCCCAATAGTAGTGCTGAAATAAGGTAAACACTCGAAGCGACAAAAAATAATGATTTTGTTGACCATGGCCAATTTATTCGTTTCCGATATTGCGCTAAAAGAAGTTTTTTTGGGAAAATTAAAGGCGACTTGATAGTCGCCTTTAATACGTTTTTACCAAGCTGCTGCATATTTAGCTCCATATTTTTTAATCAATGATTTCGCTGTAGCAACAATCCCAGCTGTAATCAAGCCGCCTCCAACAACAGCAGTGACAAGAGCAATGATTGTAGCGACTGCGCTACCAGTATTAATTATGTCAATAACTTTTTTTGCTGCATAAGAAGAGATCCCAAGGTTAGCAGTTAGCATTGGTGCACCCACAAATAATCCTACGATACCTACAATTGGTAAAACTAATAATAAATTCTTTTTCATAATACTTCCTCCATGTTTTATTGTTTAAAAACTGTTACTACCACCACTGAATAAATCACCTAGCTATCCATAAATAGGTGAGAAAGCAGGTTCATCATCTCCTTGAAGCTATTTTCTTATATTGATCAATTAATAAGATATTTTTAGTTTATTCGTTGAAAAGTTCCATGTTTTAGAAATTACCTAAATAACAGTTTAAAGTGCCTAATTGGTAAAGTATCCTAATTTCTAGCAATCTACAGCCGTACTAAAAAACACGATAGCCTATTAGCACGTACTAGGTGCTTTTAGACTCAATCTCATCCTTTCTCATTGGATGATCTCATGCTTAATTGTGTACTTATCCATAAACTATTATTTGTTTTCTTTAAAAAAAGACTTTTTTATGAAAAACAGATCACGCTTGGCTCAACAAGACTTTACAAAATTCTAAAGATGGAAAATTTCTCAAGTTAGTTCAAAAATGTACAAAAACCGTGTAGTGAGAATTGCACAGTTCAGTCTACGAAGATGAAAGTTTTTGGAAAGAGGCTCACTGTTCTACAATTTTCGTGAAATAACGTATCTCATTTGTTAGATCCTCAATTTTTGTTGGACGAGCAGAACTAGTTTTTCACTGATTAGACGAAAAAGGTGATAATTAGAAGCAAGTTGCCTCTAACCTATAGATTCGAAGTCGTAATAAATAAAAAAAAGACACCTTCCAAAAATTGGAAAGTGTCTGAAATGTTGATATATAAGATATATTAACGTTTTGAGATGTGACTCGTACTTATTACAAGTACTTCTATCAATAGAAATCCAATTATATCAACATTACAAACATCTAAAAAACAGTTTGATATGGATAAAATAGGATTAATATTGATATTACTTGAACCAATTTGAACCAAAGATGAATGGTAGTTGAATACAATTTTCTTACTAGTTTATCAATCTTTTTTAGAGTTATTCCTCCCCTCTTATTTATTTGAGACCGTATTGATGGCTGGATAGCTGTCTAATAGGGGTTTCAAGGCCAGAATTAGCTAAGCTACTAGATTCTCGAATAATTGTATAAGCCGGTCACACCTACTTAAATGTGATTGAGAAGGTCAAATATAGGGTCAAAAAATACTCGTCAGTATGTCAGATAGATAAATCCAATTTTACGCCAAAAGCAGATCCTTTTCTCTTAAAATAGTAAGAGCCATCGAAGATTTATGTTTCACTTCGCACGGCTTTTACTTTAATTTTCCAATTTATCAAAAGGACATTTTACGTCTTTTTATCTTTTACCGAGATAGATGACAGTTGCTACTTAATCTAGCAAATTCGCTACACGACTTTTTATATCATCTCTAATTTCTCTGAATTTATTAATGATTTCTTCTTCTGTTCCAGTTGCTTTGGCTGGATCTTCCAAATCCCAATGAACATGCTTAATCCCTTTTGGAATTACTGGACATTTATCTTTGGCATCGCCACATAGCGTAATAATTAGGTCTGCTTGATTAAAATAATCCATATCGATCAAATCAGATGTTTGCGTAGAGATATCTATCCCTTCCTCAGCCATTACTTGAACGGCTCTAGGATTTAACCCATGTTGTTCAATGCCGGCGCTTTTAATTTCAAATTCATCTGTTGGCAAAATCGCTTTCCCATAGCCTTCTGCAATTTGACTACGACAAGAATTGCCTGTACATAAAAAGTAAATTTTTCTCATTATTATTTCCTCCGATATCAGACAATTCTGATGGATTTTGAATGAACCATTTTTTTTGTGCGATTAGATATTTTAACTAACAGTAACATGACTGGCACTTCAACTAAGATGCCAACTGCCGGCGCTTATGTAAAAATATAGATAATCATCTATGTTTTGTCAAATGCTTCTGTCTTTCAGTTCAAATTAATTAGTTTATTATTTGCATTCGATTCAATCTAATTTGAAAATCACTACTTATATAGATGCATCCATACAATCTATATAACTCCTCACATATTCAAATTAAAATTTGATTATTCTATTAATCTATGATACACTACATTCAAATATCCATTAGAATAAAGGAGGAGCTGTATGAAAAACGAAATTTGTGAAATCTCATGTGTTCATGAAGATAAAGTTTTACTAGGAAAAGAAAAGTTACAAACTGAGGATATTTCGAGCTTAAAAAGTGTCTTCAAAATTTTAGCTGATGAGAATCGCTTAAAAATTATCTACGCCCTAAGTTATGAGGATGAATTATGTGTATGTGATATCGCAGCAACTATCGAGGCAACCGTGGCAACAACCTCACACCATTTATTATCATTGAAAAAAAATGGAATTGTTGTGAGTCGGAAAGTAGGGAAATTGGTTTATTACTCTATCAAGAATGATAAATTTGTCCAACTACTAAATTCCAAACTGTATTTAGAAGATGAGGTGCTAGTATGAGTGAAAAAAAACAAGTCTATCGGGTTGAAGGATTGAGCTGTACGAATTGTGCGGCAAAATTCGAAAAAAATGTTTCTCAAATACCAAAAGTTACCGATGCAAAAGTAAATTTCGGTGCCGGAAAAATCTCTATCGAAGGCGAAGCGACTATTGCGGAAATTGAAGCTGCAGGAGCTTTTGAGAATCTTAAAGTTCAGTCCGAACATGATACAGAACCTCGCATTGAAACAAAAGAGCCTTTTGTGAAAAGAAACTGGAACCTATTGGTTTCACTGTTTTTAATTATTTTGGCATTAGGATCTCAAGTAGTTAACGGTGAAGATGCGCTATTAACAGAAGGATTATTTATACTAGCGATTATTATCGGCGGATTTAGTTTGTTTAAAGAAGGATTTTCAGACCTATTAAAATTGAATTTCTCAATGGAATCTCTTATGACAATTGCAATCATTGGTGCTGCAATTATTGGCGAGTGGACTGAGGGCTCAATCGTTGTTATCTTATTTGCAATTAGCGAAGCTTTAGAACGGTTTTCAATGGATAAAGCAAGACAATCAATACGTTCCCTAATGGATATTGCTCCGAAAGAAGCATTAATTAGAAGAAATAATGTTGAACAAATGATTAATGTTTCAAAAATCGAAGTAGGCGATATTATGATCATTAAGCCTGGACAAAAAATTGCTATGGATGGTCAAGTCATTAAAGGCCATTCCTCAGTAAATCAGGCTGCGATTACCGGTGAATCTGTCCCTATTGAAAAAAATATTAATGATGATATCTTTGCAGGAACGATTAATGAAGAAGGTGCACTTGAAGTCAAAGTTACAAAGCATGTGAACGACACGACAATTGCCAAAATTATTCACCTAGTTGAAGAAGCACAAGGTGAACGAGCACCTGCTCAAGCATTTGTCGATAAATTTGCGAAATATTATACACCCACCATTATGGTGATTGCCGCATTAATCGTCATCGTTCCCCCATTATTTTTTAACGGAGATTGGAATACTTGGTTGTATCAAGGGCTCTCTTTATTAGTTGTTGGCTGTCCTTGTTCTTTAGTAATCTCAACACCTGTGTCTATCGTTTCAGCAATTGGAAACTCTGCTAAAAATGGTGTTTTGGTAAAAGGCGGTATTTATCTTGAAGAAATTGGTGGCCTCAAGGCGATTGCCTTTGACAAAACAGGAACATTGACTAAAGGAACACCAACGGTAACAGATTTCACTACAGTTGATTCAAAAGACGAAGAGAAATATTTCTCAATTATTACAGCATTAGAATCATATTCTCAACACCCTCTCGCGTCAGCAATCTTAAAAGAAGCTGATAATAGAGCGATTTCTTATAAATCAGTAGTTGTTGACGAGTTTACTTCAATTACTGGAAAAGGAATACAAGGAAACATTGAGGGGATTACCTATCTTGTAGGGAGTCCAAAGCTTTTTGAATCTATCTTAACAGATAACTCAAAGATTATTGAAAATTACCAAAGACTTCAGCAACAAGGAAAAACAGCAATGCTCTTAGGAACAGATAAACAAATTTTAGCAGTCATTGCAGTAGCTGATGAGTTAAGAGAATCAAGTAAAGCAGTCATTGAAAAATTACATGATTTAGGAATCGAGCATACGATAATGCTGACTGGTGATAATGCTACAACTGCTCAGTCAATCGGAAAACAAACAGGTGTAACTGAAATAAAAGGCGATTTGATGCCTCAAGATAAATTAGATTATATTAAATCACTTAAGGAAACCTATGGAAAAGTCGCCATGGTTGGTGATGGTATTAATGACGCACCAGCATTAGCTGCCTCAACAGTCGGTATCGCAATGGGTGGCGCTGGAACAGATACAGCTTTAGAAACAGCTGATGTAGCTTTAATGGGTGATGACTTACAGAAACTTCCCTTTATAGTTAAATTAAGTCGACAAACATTGAGAATCATTAAGCAAAATATTACCTTCTCATTGGGAATCAAACTATTAGCATTATTACTTGTAGTTCCAGGCTGGTTAACGTTATGGATTGCTATCTTAGCTGATATGGGAGCAACTATATTAGTTACCTTGAATGGCTTACGACTGATGAAAGTTAAATCTAAATAGACAAGTAGTAGCATAAAAAGAGGAAAGACTAGCGACGGCAGCGCCGTATAAGCTAGTCTTTCCTCTTTTTAATGCTGTTGCAGGACGGCGTAGCCGGACTGCATGGGCAAGCCCCTCTTTCTAACAGGGGGCTAACAAAGAACAGGAAACTGTGACAACTACCCATTTGGGAGTGTCCTAGCAGTGTTTTCTTTGTCACATGCTTATCAATCTTGTCACCTTATTTTGATTGCGGATACGCTGCATTTAACAGGCGTTCTTTCTCGATTTCCATTGCGAATGGAAGATAGAGGTATTGTTGTTCTAATAGGTATAGATTATCTTCTGTGTATTGATAGGAGGCTGTTTCTTTTGAATAGACTAATGGGGCGATTCGAACATCGCCGGTCAATTGATTGATCGAGTATAGAAGAATGACTTTTTCACCTAGTTCCTTGGGCAAATGTTTCCCAAAATAGGAATAGGATTCTTGATTTGCTAAATAGACGAGTAAGCGATCCACACTAAAGTTGGAAAAGGTAAAGGGCAGAATGTGCAGAATGTGATTTTGATTATCATGGTGTAAATAGAGTTGAGCTTCTTTACCAAATTTAGTTGAACCAAGGTAAAGCTGCTTTTTCTCATCGATACATTGATAAGTAAATTGGTCTTGTTCCGTTGGTGGAATGAGGTTTATAATAAAAAATTCAATCATCCGATCCATTTCTTTTTCACTAACAAGACCGGCTTGTTTCAGTTCGTCTACTATTAGCCCTTCAATCTTAGGATCAAGCTTACCTGCCTTCTTTTGAAGCATTTCTAAAATGTATTGGTTTTCTTGAGTACCATACAAAAGATATTCGTTGGTGACATGGCCTATTTCTGCAATTTGGTGAAGGGTTTCGGTTTTTGGAAGGTTAATCCCACGTTCCCAGTTATTGACTGTACTTCGTGGTAAATCACCAATTAGTTTGCCAAATTTCTCCATACTCAACTTTAACTCTTGACGAATCTGCCGAATTCGATTGCCCACTGCTTGCTTGTCTATCTCCATGAAAACTCCTCCTCATGATAAGTTCTTAAATTCAGTATACGCTTGTACTTAAAAAAAGTCAAAATGTATTGACTTAAAATAAATACAGGCGTACAATCGATTTGTACTTAAAATAAGTCTGATGGTTCTTTGACAATTTAATAGCAGAAGGAGGTTTTTCTATGAACCAAGTCAATCAACATGATCTTGGGGAAGCCATTCGAGTTTCTCGAGAAGAAAGGGGGTGGACCCAGCGATATTTAGCAGAAAAAGTGGGGATTTCGAGGTCGTTACTATCAAAGGTAGAAAAAGGAACGAGACGATTAAGTGCAGAAAAACTGAATCTTGTATTGGATAGTTTGCAAGAAGAGATTGTTCCAGTTAATCGTGTTTTGATTGATTATCTAACCATTCACTTTTTCTCGAATCAACATTTAAAGTTGATTGAAGAGATTATTGGCATGCCTATTGAACGCTTTGAGGAACTGGATTATGCGCCAAAGGGCTATATTGGGCAATATGTTTGGAATCAAGTAATCACGATTCGGTATTCCATTGACGATACGGTAAAAGGAACCGTAATGGAGTTTTCAGGTCAAGGCTGTAAACATCTTGCCATGCGTTTGAAGACCGCAAAATCAAACTGGCAAGAGTTCTTCCGTAAGGTATTAGATTATCAGGGAAACTTTACACGGATTGATTTTACTTTAGATGATTTTGTGGGGAGTCTCAGCATTCCAGAACTGAAGCGTAAGGTAACACTAGGCCATGTGTGGACCACTTTTCAAGTGAGTGAATCTCATGGCGGTACGGATATCATAAACAATGAATCAAATGGTGAGACCTTGTATTTAGGCTCAAAGAAGAGTCAGTGTCGCTTTTGCTTTTATCAGAAGGATTATGAACAACGAAAGCGACGAGGAATTTCTTTAGAAGAAGCAGAAGTAAAAAATCGCTTTGAACTACGGTATCGAAAAGAGAAAGCGCAAAGCTTGGCAAAGATTATTTCAAAAACCCATGATTTAACCAAACTATTCTTTGAGTTACTTAATGGGGCAATTTGTTTTTATGACCGTGCTCCAAATGATCTAGGTGCAAAAGTCGATGCCAAATGGGCAGCCTTTATTGGCAATCATGGCGCAACCACCATTTCTTTAGAAACAATTCCTCAAAGCTTTGAGAAAAGTATGAATTGGTTAATTCACAGCGTTTCTCCCACCCTCGCATTTATTCAAGAGGTAGATAATCATTTTGATTCAAATTTGATTAACGAGATTATTAGCTGTGGGGAACTTAGTTCAAGGCAGCAAAAAATATTAGAAAATTTGATTGCTGAGCCTGATTATTATCAGGAAGAAGTAGAATTTTATATCCAGTGTCTTCAAAATATGAAGGCAGAAAAAATACACAAAAAAAGCAAAGCACAGCTTACACATTAAAATGTATAAACGTACTCCGCCCTAGACAAGTTGAGTATAGCACATTTCCTTGTGTCAGCCAAAAAACATTTTTGGAAAGGAAATAAACTATGAAAAATACAATAACTACTTATGAATTGCCCTATCTACTTACTAGAGAACAAGCTTCTCATTTTTTAGGGATCGATCCAAAATCTTTTGATAAATTCGTTCGCGCAAACGATGAGTTAGAGCGTTTTATGATAGGAAGACAAGAACGATACACTGTCACTTCCCTCATTAATTTTATTAAGACGCACTCTATCTAGCTAAAATATCGTAGGATGGTTGATTAGATGCTTTTCGCCATGTAGAATGACGGTGTATTCAACTAGCATTTATCAACCATCTTTCAGTGAAAGGATTTGTTATAAATGCCTAGTATAATTAAACGTGGTAACTCATATAGAGCTCAGATCTCACTTTACAATCATGGTCAACATAAGAAATTGACAAAATCATTTAGCTCTAAAAAGGAAGCAACTCGTTGGGCTTTGGAAAATGAATTGGAGAAAGGAAATGGAAAACAATTAGCAGAGCGTACAACAACATTTGCTGACTTCTTTGAAAACTGGATTCATATCATAAAGAAAAACGATGTAAAAGAAACGACTTTTCAAAATTATCAAAGGACTTCTCAAGTGGTGAAGAAATTATTTGGCGATATACAGTTAAAGGATTTGAACGATATTGTAGTACAACGAAAAATAGATAAGTATGCAGAAACTCATTCTCGTAAAACCACTCATGAAGTACTATTGAAAATCAAAACGGCATTACGTGATGCTTATGCTCGTGGCTATCTTGCTACCGATTTTGCAAATTTAGTCAAAACACGAGGGAAAGTTTTAGATAAGAGAAACCGTGCACTTTCTATTACCGAATTAAAGAAACTGCGTACTTATGTCATTAATCATCGAGAAAATGAGTTTAACATTCTTGTACTCCTTGCCTTAGAAACTGGCATGAGACGCGGAGAGCTTTTAGGTATACGTCCCGAAGACCTCTTTGAATATGGTATCCATGTCAGACGTTCCCTTAGTCCAACTTCTGAAGATACCTCGTTAAAAACAAAAAATTCAAGACGAGATATTTCCATTAATCAAGAAGTCTACGATATTCTAAAATCTGTCCCGATTAAAGATAATGGATATTTTTTTGATCCTGACGGCTTTCAACAATCTGCTAAGCTCGCCAGATTACTGAAAAAACTAGATATTCCAAAAACTACCTTCCACGGCCTAAGAGATACTCATGCTTCTTTTCTATTTTCACAAGATATTGATATTGCCTATGTATCAAAACGCTTAGGTCATATCAATATTCAAACAACGCAGAACTATTATCTTGAATTGATGCCAGAAAAAAAGCACCAGCAAGATGCTGATGCTTTAAACCTCTTAAATTCTTTGTCAAATTTATAATTTGAACCAACTTGAACCAAAAAATTCTTGTAAACGTTGATACAATAAGGAATTGATTAACGTTTTGAGAATTGAGAAGCTTTACGAGCTTTCTTAAGACCTGGTTAGCCCAACCATTTTTTAAAACAGCTTCATGATGCTTTAATAGCAACGATTTAGAGAGATTAAAACACGAAAAATTTTATTGACTTTCAAATTATTTGAAAGCAATGGTGTCAATTACTTGCGAGCCGATTCAAAACTATCAATCATATATATGCATTTTATTAAATTGTAGATATTTCATATCAATCTATTAATCAACCTTACTTTATTTAGTTCTACTACTTTTTTTTGCAAATAAGTATCCTGTTAGGATAGCTGGAATACCAATAAATAGTAACATCATTAATCCGGAAAGATTAAAAAAATAAGATACAAAAAAACATACAAGAGTTAACATTAGCATTAAAACATGCAATTTACTTAGTAAAAAATCCCCCATCATCTTCATGCCATCACGGAACACTAACTGTATAACTCATTGAAATTCCAGTAATATTCAATCCAACATCAACTTGTTTTAGGTGATTGTTAACTGCCCATCCCACAGTTCCTCCAATAGCAGCGCTAATTGCGCCTACTAGACCAGCTGTTATTGGATTGACAGCAAATTTTTTCAGATAAAACCCACAATATCCAGCTGCAAATCCCCCAGCAACTACTGCCGACATTCCTCTTACTGTTGATCCTAGCTTAATATGAAGTCCAACAAATCCTCTTAAATTTGATTGATCCATAGATTTTGTTTTTTCGTTTAAAACTGATAAATCTCGCAAGTCTTTATCTGATAAGTTTAACTTAGTTCGTAATTCTGGATTGCTTAAGTCTAATTGAATATTTCCTTGAGAATCCTCATAGAAATAAGGCTCCAAATCAATTGATGTACTTAAATTATTATTTGATGCGAATGTAGTTAGGCTATCTACATCTTTAAAGTAAATCGAATCATCTGTTTTTAAAACACCTTCATACTGAACGCTATTAACAACCATATTCTTTTCTTCTGATGCAGAAACATTGCTTCCTCCAAAAAACAACCCTGTCATACAACTTGCAAGTAGCATTGCTGGTACTAATTTTTTAAAAAACATTAAAATCCCTCACTTTCATATACATTCTTTATTTTTTTGTTGTTTTCCTTTCAAATTACCATTTTTATTTTTTTTTTACTTATTGTGCATCTTTTGAAAAAGATAAAAAAATGTAGATGTAACTCCAAAACTAACTGCAAGAATATAGCTCTTTTCTAGCAATGAAATAATCATCAGTAACAGAAAAAACACCTGAAACACTCGAAGCCTTAATTTTATATTTCACTTAAATCCCATAAAATAGTCGTCAAATCCAACCGCAGCTGGAATCCCAGCCTCAGCAGAAATTCCGGCTCTCCACCATCATCTGACAAGGTTCTATTTTTTCATTTCTTACTACTTCAGGAACTTTTTCAAAATTACAATTCAAAAAATTTATTAGCTACAAGTAAAGCTCGATTAAAAAAAGCACTATTGATATTAAAACTAAGATATAGAGATCAGAATATACTAGTACAGCAGATACAGCTAGCCAACTAAGAAGAAAAAAAACTTGTTTATTTTGAGTCCAAGATAACCATCTTTTTCTATCAATACCTACAAACATGTATGCTAAAATTGGAAAGATAGTCATTATTATATTAGTAGTTGTCTCTAACATTTATACCCCTTAGCTTTCTCTTAAACTCAATTACTAAATATCTTTGTAAGTTTTCTGGAAAAGATAAAAAATTGTAGAACTAATTCCAAAGCTGAAGGTCAAAATATAGTGTCTATTTAAAAGTGAAAATAGCATCAACAATAAGAAAACAATTTGCAATAGTCTGAGTCTCAATTTGACGTTTCTTCTAGAACCCATAGAAATTCCTCCTCAAATTTGTCCAACTATGAAACTGAAGTGTAAACTCGAACCGTTTAACCCCCTTTTCCATTTATCAACAGTTTCCTCTTAATAAAAAATAGATACTTTCGATAAAACATACTGAACCAGCTACGGAGTGGGGTGGAGTAACATAAAAGTTAGTGAATTTCTATTTATATCTTACTTATTCTAAACTATTTTTACTACTTTTGTTCCAAAGTAACTTTACTTTCTAGTACTTAAAAGTTGAAAAGTATATCCAACAACATTTCTACCAAAATAAATTGTTAGTAGAATAAATAAAGCTAGTAGAAGCAGATCCCAATTAATTTGGAAATCTCCAATTAGTACTTTTAGCATAGATAAAGTTATAAGAAAAAATATCAAAAATATTATTATATTCAACATGTAGATTCCTACAGCAATGAATACTTTGAAGTAACTCTTTCTTTCATTTTTAGTAGTAAAATCAAATAAATCATCAGAGAAGACAAATATCCAGTAAAGTATTTCTATAATAATATCCATATACTTTCTCCCCATAAAGAATCATTTCTATTCATAACTTTACCACAATTCAATCCATCCATTACCTCTAATTTTATCAAATCTACTATTATCAATTTGTTCTGCAATAAATGTTCCGGGATCCAAAATTTTCATAATAGTTCCACTCAAGCCTCCAATAATTTTACCCAATTGTTTAAATCTCAAAGTAGCCATGAGTCTGCTTTGAAGAGCATTTACTAACGCATTCCATCCCTTTTTCTTCACATAAGCAGAAATAGATCCACCAGTAATTACGCTTAGTCCTGTATTAATGATTGCACCTAAAACGCCAACAGAAAGCAGCCCATGTGATTTGCCCATAGAATTTAGATTAGGTAATATTTGAATCCCAAATTCTTCTTTTAATCTATTTTGCATCTCGGATTGAGCCTTCAAAGGATTTTGATAATAATCAGAGTTTGAATCAAACACTCCAAGAATATACTCTGCTGCTACTGCCTGCTGCTCTACAGTCTCAATCCCATCAATTTGCTCTGCTGACTTTGCTGCCACTTGTAATAGAAAGTTCTTTTTATTCTGAGATAGATTTTGAATATCAATATCTTCCGACTCATTGGAGTCTATCAGACTATTCTGTTCACTTACATCTAACTTTAACCCCATGATGGTAGTAGGATTATCAGGTTCAGAACTATCGATTGAGGTCATATTCTCTGCTGCTTGTACAGTAGAAGTAGTTGTTACTGCTATAGACAGTACCGTCAGCATAGCAATTGTCAGTGAACCTATCTTTAAAAATTTCATTATTTTTCCTTCTCTCTTAAAATCAATTATTAGCAATCTTTCTTATCTTTTTAAGCATCATAAAAACATTTCTAACTATTTAAATACCATAGAAATAATCATCAAAGCCCACTGCCGTTGGAATGCCCGCTGCTGCTGAAATCCCAGCTCTCCACCACCATCTGTTTTTTTTATAGCTTGCTACAGAAAGACCAAATCGTTTATGTGCCTCTTTCGCTGCCCAATGCCCTGCTCCATATCCTACTCCAGCTATTGCGATTAATGCTAATACATCATCAACACCAAAGAAACGTACCTTATCATGTTGAAAAATCAGTTTATCTAATTTATCCTGTTGCTCAGGATTCAATTCAAAAGATTGGGTTTTATCAATTGAATCTAGATAACATTCAGATAAGTTAAATTGTTTTTTTATATCACTTTTTTCTTTTTGAGATTCTGAATAGTCAATTTTTTGATTATCCGTTATTTCTGCTGCGAAGGTAGTTAGTGGTGTCAAAGTAGATCCTAAGATTAATGATAAAACTAATACTACCCCTCCTTTAGTTGCAAAATTTTTTTTCATTGTACATCCTCCTAATATGATAAAATTGGTTTTGAAGTTACAAGGAAATTATCGATGATATCACTACAATTTACTGTCAAAATCCTTTGACATTTATTTGGAATTGCATTTTGGAGGATAAAAAATGGAAAATAGATTACGTAATTTACGAAAAAAAAATAATTTGACTCAAGAAGAACTTTCGCTACAACTAAAAGTTTCTAGGCAGACAATCTCGAATTGGGAACGAGGATTTTCTCAACCAGATATGGAAAATTTACATCTATTAGCAAGTTTTTTTAAGGTTACGGTTAGTTATTTAATTGATGGAGATACTATCCCAGATGCGTCTCCTATCTATGAAGCTAAGGAACCACAACCAGTATCTTTGGACAATCAAAAACTTTCACTTCTCAAATTATTGACGTTAGCATCCTGTTTAACTCCACTTGCCGCATTTGGGTTATTATATTTGGTAAATGAATATAAATTTGGATTGAGCGAGAAACAATATAGATTCTATTCAAAATTTGGAATTTTCCTCTCCGCTATTAACCTAGTAATAATTGTATTAGTAATATCTGATTTAACTATTTTCTCTTATCTGTAAATTGAATAATTTTCTCCCGCTGTCATCGTAATTTCTAAAAATCACTAAAATAAATTCCGAAGACGTGTAAACAGACCGGCTAGCAACGCAAAGCCCGGTTCGTCTACACGTCTTTTTTAAGTTTTATAAAAAATGTCCTTCACCATTGAGGATATAAAAGCTTAAGAAACTCTTACAATCAAAATGTCTACCCCCTTTTTTTCGAAAAATGTCCCCCTCCCAAATTGTAGTAATAATGAAGGGTAATCAGATACCTATCTAAGTTTTTGATGAAAAATGAATAGATTAGTATCAAAAATCAAATTTAAATTGTTGTTATTAACGAAGGAAAAAAAGAAAGGTAGCTACCAACATTCTATGAAAACCTTCAACATATAACTAAGGAGGGCTATTATGCCAATTAAAATCAACGATCTTACCTTACCAAAAGAAAAACTCGAAAAAGAATACCAAGTCGTCAATGTTACTCGCTGGCAAAAAGATGGGGAAATTCTAGGCTGGAGTTACGAATGTATCCTACCTAAACTCCGCTACGAAAAAATCAGTGTCAAAGTCAAATCTGAAAATCCCGTGATTACTCCGGAAGAACTTACCCAACAAGGTTTAGCCATGGTTACATTTGCCAATTTAGTGATTGCACCTTGGGGTCGCTCTAACGCTCAATTTGTCAGCTATGGTTTATCAGCCACGGCAGATGCGGCAACTTTGATTCCAAAAAAACAAGGTAACACTACGCAAAACTAATTTTCCTATGGGTTTGTTGGGTGGTTAGGACGAAACGGCGGGGCAGCGCCATAGAGCCGTTTCTGTCCGTTAAGACCGCCCAATAAATCCATAGGCTGGAAGGACTGCTTTGCAGGACTTCCCCTTAACTTGATTTATAGAACAACATCAGGCGAAAAATGATGGTTCTTTGACAACTGAATACACATCAAGGAGTGATGATTTTTGAAAGCTTATAATCAGAAAATCATTGAAACTCCCACGTACCTTGAAATTTATGATTATGAAGCAATCATTACTCCTAAACAAAAAGCAGACAAAAATGAAACCAACCCAAAACGAAAGAAAGAATTAGCTTGGCTTTATGAAGAAGAAAATCCAACTAGAGATAAAAGAAAAAACTATGATGAATTATCTGCTCAAGGGCAATACGACAGCTTAAAACGAAAACAAAAATACTATCAAAATATGCGCTTTGAAATCGCCAGACTCGTGGATATGAACTTTGACAATCAGACAAAATTTTTAACCCTCACTTTCAGAGAAAACATTCAAGACATTGCCTATGCGAATAATGAATTTAAAAAATTTATCAAACGACTAAACTATGAACTCTATCATACAAAAAAAGCACATCTAAAATACCTTGCCACGTGGGAAAAACAAGAACGAGGTGCGATCCATTACCACATCATCCTATTTGACTTTCCTTTTATCTCTATCAATCGCCTTACTACCATCTGGGGACATGGATTTGTCAAAATCAACAAGATTGATGTGAATAGTATCGAAAACCGTGGACGCTATATCAGTAAATATTTCGATAAAGACTTGGATTTGAAAGAGCATAAGAAAAAAGCCTTCTTCAAATCGCGCAATCTCAAAGTGCCCAGAGTCACAAAGCAACTCGTGGATCAACCTTTTGATTCCACAAATCAAGAGGTACTTTATACCAATGAGTATCTCGTAAGACGTCCGATATTTTATAGTGCGATAAATGAAGGTGGAAATCCAGAACAAGTGATGGATTTTCAAGAAAGTACTGTTCGCTATACCAAGATAAAAAAATAATTCATTATTCCCTACGCAAAATTCAAAGGAAGTGAGAACATGACCGAAATGAAAATTTTACTCAGTGATGATCAGATGGGCATCATTTCTACTTAACTATCTGATTTAATCACAACTGAAATCGAAAAAATTAAGACACAGGAAAACCTGCAACACCGCTATATGAATAAAAAACAAACTTGTAACTATCTACAAGTTTCCAATAATACGTTAGATGGCTGGATTAAAGAGGGCTTGCCCCTTATTCAAATCCACGTTTCAAATAGATTTGACCGTATCGCCATTGATCAATGGCTAGCAAGCCTAGCAAAATAATTCCGACATCGTTATACTCCATATATAGTATTTGATTTCGGCTCGCAAATTCGGAGGGAAATACTATGGCAATTAGCAAAACAGAAAATGAGACTTACCGTTTACGGCTTTACTATCCACAAGATATCCAAGAGATGATAGGTATAAACAAACTTTATTCCAAAACTTTCAAAACTAGAAAGGAGGCAAAAGAAGCAGAAATTGATTTTTATGCCAAAATTAAAGAGCTACGGGAAAACAAAGAAAAGAATGCTTTTGAACTAGGTGGCGAAGCACTGTTCAAAGATTTCTATGAAGATATCTGGATTGATGCTTATACAGCTGGCTTAACTTCTCGAAACACAAAGTCTCCTACTCCTGTCACAATCGCGAATACAAAAGATATTTTTCGACTTCACATCTTACCAATGTTTGGAAAATACACATTGAACTATCTGAATCAAAACAAAGCCTTTGTTCTAAAAATTATGACTCAAAAGGCTGCCGAATACGCAAACTTCAAAATACTACGTAGCTACGTTAATTCTATTTTTGATTGGGCAGAAGAGCTTGAATACATCGAACGGAATAAACTAGAAAAATCGCTCAAACGGATCAACGCTACTAAGAAAAACCAACTGCAAGAAGCTAAAAAAGAAGAAGACTTGTACCTTTCCTTTGAACAACTTCAAGAATGGCTAACTGCCGTCCAAAGTGATTATGAAAGTGGGCAATTGACTTTACAGGACTATGTATTATTTCTGACTACCTTCTTTTTATCTGATCGAAAATCAGAAACTTACGCTATCAAATGGAAGAACGTGAATTTCACTACTTCCCAGATTACGATTGGTAAAGCCTTGGATAAATTTGGCAATGAAAAAAGCACAAAAGGGAATAAAACGACAATTTTTCATATTCCAAATGAACTAAAGCAATTACTTCAACAGTGGAAAGTCCAGCAAAAAGCAGAACTAGCTCAGTTTGAAATCGAACAAACTGAAGAACAGCTTCTCTTTACCTTCTTTGATGATAAAGGGAATATCAATCAACGGCTTCATACAGATTATTTAAATTACCGTATGAAATCCATTGAGCGACGACATAAACACCTTACCCATGCGACCCCACATAAGTTACGACATACTGGGGCAACTTTAGCCAAACAAGCTGGTGTCGCTCTGGAACAAATTTCTGAAGCCTTGACTCACAGCGATACCAATATCACAAGAACTTATGTAAATACACCAAACGTCATTCAAATGCCCATTGGTGAAATTGCCTATCGTAAATTGTCTCAAAAAGAGTCAGACCGGAATGGTGTCAACAATGGTGTCAACTCAAAAAAAGACGCTTCGCAAAATGAATTGCGAAACGCCTGAAAGTACTGATATGAAGCTGTTTTTAACGTTTTGAAAATTGAGATGCTTTACGAGCTTTTTTAAGACCTGGTTTTTTACGTTCGACCATACGTGCGTCACGAGTAAGTAAGCCAGCACGTTTAAGAGCTGCACGGAAGTCAGGATCAACTTCTAGCAATGCACGAGCGATACCATGACGGATAGCTCCTGATTGTCCAGCATAGCCTCCACCGTTTACGTTAACAAAAACGTCATATGCGCCTTTTGTTTCAGTAACAGCGAAAGGTTGATTGATAACTTCACGCAAGTCAGCATGTGGGATGTATTCTTCAACATCTTTTTTGTTTACAATAACTTTACCAGTTCCTGGTACTAAACGTACGCGAGCAACTGCATTTTTACGACGGCCTGTGCCGATATATTGAACTTGTGCCAATGAAATTCCCTCCTATTAGATTAAGTTTGTGATATCTAAAACTTCTGGTTGTTGAGCAGTATGTGGATGTTCTGAACCACCATATACGTTCAATTTAGTAAATTGTTTGCGGCCTAAAGTGTTTTTAGGAAGCATTCCTTTTACTGAAGTTTCGATTAAACGACGAGAATTTTTAGCACGCAATTCGCCAGCTGTGACTGATTTCAATCCACCTGGGTAGTTGCTGTGACGGTAATAAATTTTGTCAGTCGCTTTTTTACCTGTTAATTTCACTTTATCTGCATTGATAACAATGACGAAATCGCCAGTATCCACATGAGGTGTGAAAGTTGGTTTATTTTTACCACGTAGTACAGATGCAACAACTGTTGAAAGACGTCCCAATGGAACATCAGTTGCGTCTACTACATACCATTTACGTTCTACTTCGCCTGGTTTGGCCATATATGTTGTACGCACGTTAGTTTCCTCCAATTTAAGTTCTGATGTTTGACATACACTTCGAGTTTCCGGGGCTCTTTGTGGGGCAAACAATACCATTTAACATATTACCTGCTACTTTGCATAATGTCAACGTTTTTCTGCTCGCATGAAAAATTTTCCAAAAGTTTACACCTCTTAGCTATTTTCATTTCCCTGTTACATTTAAAATTCTATTTTTTGTATAAAAAAGAAAGAAACTGCATTGTTTTTTGTATATTAAATAATTTATTTATAATATAATGCATATTTATTAAATAAAAGTATTGCTTTTTTATTTTTATGATGCTATTATTTGAAACATCAATTTTCAAAAAGAATGCAAAGTAAGGGGAGTTTTTTATGAAAGAGAAAATTATTTTAGCTTATTCCGGTGGATTAGATACATCTGTTGCAATTAAATGGCTGACAGATGAAGGATATGACGTGATTGCTTGTTGTTTAGATATTGGTGAAGGAAAAGATACTGCCTTTATCAAAGAAAAAGCCTTACAAGTTGGCGCTAGTGCTTCTTATGCAATTGATGCTAAAGAGGAATTTGCACAAGAATTTGCTTTGGTCGCGCTTCAAGGACATACCTTCTATGAACAATCATATCCATTAGTTTCTGCTCTTTCACGCCCCTTAATTGCGAAGAAACTAGTCGAGCTTGCTCGAACAACAGGAGCTACAACCATTGCTCATGGCTGTACCGGAAAAGGAAATGACCAAGTTCGATTTGAAGTTGCAATCAATGCGTTAGCACCTGACTTAAAAATCATTGCGCCCGTTCGTCAATGGCAGTGGTCTCGTGAAGAAGAAATTGCTTATGCAAAAGAAAATGGTATTCCGATTCCTGCAAATTTAGATAACCCCTATTCAATTGATCAAAACCTTTGGGGTCGCGCATGTGAATGCGGAATTCTAGAAGATCCTTGGGCAACACCACCAGCAGGAGCTTATGAGTTAACGACTGCTTTGGAATACACACCAGACCAGCCAGATGTAATTGAGCTAACGTTTGAACAAGGTATCCCAATTGCATTAAATAAAGAAAAGATGTCTTTATCACAACTAATCTTGACATTAAATCAGCTCGCTGGTAAACACGGAATCGGTCGGATTGATCATGTTGAAAACCGGTTAGTTGGTATCAAATCTCGTGAAGTTTATGAATGTCCAGGTGCGGTAACATTGATGCAAGCGCACAAAGAATTGGAAGATTTGACTTTTGTTCGTGAACTAGCGCACTTTAAACCACTGATTGAGCAACAACTTGGTCAAATGATTTATGATGGTTTATGGTTCAATCCTTTAACGGAAGCTTTATTACAATTTCTAAAATCAACTCAAATTTATGTAAATGGTACCGTTCGGGTCAAGCTCTTTAAAGGAAATATAATTGTGGAGGGGCGGAAGTCATCCAATAGCCTTTACAGTGAAGAACTTGCTACTTATACATCGGCAGATACATTTGATCAACAAGCCGCTATTGGATTCATCAAACTTTGGGGACTACCTTCTAAGGTTCACGCAGAGGTACAATCGCAGCAAGAAAACTTGTCACAAATAATTTAAATATATTAGCCAATGAAGATTTCTTTACGTTATAACAGGAAAAAGAAGTCTTCATTGTTTTACATAATTTTTTGGGAGGAATAGACATGGAAAAACTTTGGGGTGGTCGTTTTCAAGGAAAAAGTGAACAGTGGATTGATGAATTTGGAGCATCGATTTCTTTCGATCAGAAGTTAGCAGAGCAAGATATTCTTGGTAGCTTAGCTCATGTCAAAATGTTAGGACATACAGGAATTTTAACTAAAGATGAAACTTCAGCAATTATTTCTGGTTTAGAAACTTTGCAGCAAAAATTAGCAGAAAATGAGTTACAGTTTACCATTGAAAACGAAGATATCCACTTAAATATTGAAACGTTGCTTCATCAAGAAATCGGTGCGGTTGCAGGAAAGTTACATACCGCTCGCAGTCGAAATGATCAAGTTGCGACAGATATGCATCTTTTTCTCAAGGAAACTGTTTTGGAATTAATCACCAAACTTCAGCAATTACGAACAACTTTGGTCAAGACAGCAGAAGAACATGTTGAAACAATTGCCCCTGGATATACGCACCTTCAACATGCACAACCAATCTCCTTTGGCCATCATCTGCTCGCCTATTATCAAATGCTGACCAGAGATACGGAACGCTTTACAGAAAGTTTAAAAAGGATTGATTTATCGCCACTGGGCAGCGCTGCACTGGCTGGAACTACCTTTCCAATCGACCGTCAATTTTCTGCAAAAGAATTAGGTTTTTCTGGTATTTATCAAAACAGCTTAGATGCTGTAAGTGATCGTGATTTTATCTTAGAATTCCTAAGTAACTGTTCCCTTTTAATGATGCACCTTTCGCGCTTTTGCGAGGAATTGATTTTATGGTGCAGTCATGAGTTTCAATTTGTTGAATTGACAGATACTTTCTCTACGGGAAGTTCTATTATGCCCCAAAAGAAAAATCCAGATATGGCTGAGCTCATTCGAGGGAAAACCGGGAGAGTTTACGGAAATCTTTTTGGTCTTCTAACATTGATGAAAGGTCTGCCTCTTGCATATAATAAAGATTTTCAAGAAGATAAAGAAGGTATGTTTGACTCAAGTGAAACAGTCCTAGCTAGTTTAACGATTATGGATGGCATGATTGCGACAATGAAAGTCAACCAATCACGTATGTACACCTCCACGCAAAAAGATTTTTCTAATGCAACAGAATTAGCCGATTATTTAGCTACCAAGGGAATCCCTTTCCGACAAGCGCATGAGATTGTCGGAAAACTTGTACTCCACTGCACACAAAAGGGCTGTTTTTTGCAGGATATTCCGCTAACTGAATACCAAGCAATCAGTTCATTAATTGAAGATGATATTTATGATACATTGCGCTCAGAAGTAGCCGTTAAAAGACGAACTTCTGAAGGTGGCACTGGCTTTGACCAAGTAAGAGCACAAATCAACCACGCATTTGCTCAATTAGCATCTGAATCCATTCACTTACCTTAAATTGTTCTGTTGAAAAGTTGTTATTATACATGGACGACCCACCTCATTCGCACAAAAAGACACGCGACTTATTCAAGCTGCGTGTCTTTTTTCTTCTATATTATAGAAATAAAAATTTAAGCATCGATTTCTGGTGCTTTTCCAAGGTGTGCTTGGATCATCCAGATGCGTTTTTCAGTTGCTGTTTTAAATTCGATAAAGATATCTTGTGTAGGATCGTCGCCTTCTTCACCAGAAACTTCAATTCCTTTTTGGTAAAGATCAGCTAAATAACGATAATTTTTCACTAACGTTTCTAAACGTTCTGGAATAGTACGATCCCAGCGTCCCACTTCGTCAGAAATTTTTGTATTGTCTGCAAACTCACGTAATGTTGAGTAAGGTGCGCCATCAAGCGTGATCAAACGTTCTGAGATTTCATCTAATTGATCATTCAGATCATCCATGAATTCGTCCATCATTGGGTGCAAAGTAAGAAAACCTGGACCTCTCATGTACCAATGTGTTTGATGCACCACAACAGACATTTGGCTTAAATCTGCAACTAATTGGTTCAATACTTCTTTTGTTTTTGGAAATTTCATTTTGTTACCTCCCTACATTTATTTACATATAAAATCATAGTCAATTTTCAATTAAATGTACACTAAAACCAATTACCTGAGAATGATTTTCATCCCAATCAATGTTCAACTAAAAATTTTTCTGTGTAACTGCCGAAAAAACAAATGATATATCATTTGTTTTTTCGATAATTTTAATTAAATAATTTTCTGCGTTTCATTTTACGTATTTCATTTTAGAAAGGGGCAAATCAGATGATACTTCATTTTATTATCGGTAGTTGTTTCGGATCATTTTTTTGTTTAATTGCACAGCGGCTTCCCGTTAACGAATCCATTCTATCACCTGGCTCACATTGTAATCACTGTCAAACACGCTTGGTCTGGTATGAACTGATTCCTTTATTCTCAATACTTTGGCAAAAGTTTCGTTGCCGCTATTGCCATTGTAAATTGTCAATCAGTTATTTTTCAGCTGAGACACTTTGCGGAGCTTTATTTAGCTGGCACTTTTACTTTTATCCGTGGGAGTTTCTTCCTTTATTTTGGATTAGCACAGCTTTTCTGTTAAGCCTAATGGATGTCTTTTATCTACTGATTGATTCGTTACTTCTTTATCTTTTTTGGGGAGTCCTGTGGTTTTCATGGCTTTTGACTGCCAGTTTTCACTGGGAGAGTGTCATCCTCGTCGTTTTTGTTATGTGCTTGCTTTTAGCATTTGTACCTAGGTCGTTAGGAATAGGTGATTGCTTACTGTTGATCTGTTGGAGCGGCGGATTATCAGTTGCCTCTTTGGCTCAACTATTATTTATTGCGAGCTTACTAGGCGTGACGTTCTTCATTTTCTATTATTTACGTTACCAGAAACAACTCGTTCAACTTCCCTTCATTCCTTTTTTAACTATGGGATTAATAATTGTTTTAAGCAGTCCATAAATAAAAAACGATGCCCAGAGCCATCGCTTTTTACTTACAGCTATACAAAACAGAAATTCTTTTCATTATTTTTTAGAAATCTTATCTGTCCAATTTTTTCGGATAAAACCAGCACGGCCTGAACCTTCACGATATAAATTATAATGTACATGATTTTTTTTATAATAATCTTGATGATATTCTTCTGCTGGGTAAAAGGGAGCTCTTGGTTCAATTTTAGTTACAATTGGTTGCTCAAATCGACCACTCGCTTCCAATTGCTGCTTAGACTCCTCTGCTAGTTTTTGTTCTTCCTCATTCCCATAATAAATAACTGGTCGATAGGAGTCTCCTCGATCAGCAAATTGCCCGAAAGCATCCGTTGGGTCTGTCTGTTGCCAATAAGTGTCCAGTAATCGTTCATAACTGATTACTTCAGGATCGTATTCAATTTCTACAGCTTCCGTATGTCCTGTTGTACCCGTTGTTACTTGTCCATAAGTTGGATTTGGAACGTGTCCGCCAGTATAACCAGAAGTGACCGAAATAATTCCTGGTTGCGTATCAAAAGGTTTTACCATGCACCAAAAACATCCGCCAGCAAAAATTGCTGTTTTCGTTTTACTTGTCATTTTAAGTCATCTCCTTTTCTTTATCATACTCATTTCTCAGAAAAGGGACATTATTTTGCTTGAAACAATGGCGCACAAAGTCTTATTTGTTTTACCCTCTAGGGGTATATTCCAAAAGATGTACGCTACTCTTCTTCACAAATAATAGAAACTAAGTTTTCCACATGTGGAAATTCTATTTCTATTTTTATTTATTGTTCTTGTGGATATTTCTGTCTGTTTCTAGCTCCTTTTTTATCCACAAAGTACAAAAGAGGTCGAACGTCAAGACGTTCGACCTCTTTTTATTTCAATCCAAAATTCTCAAGTGAATGATTTATTTTGTTTGATTATTGTTCATTGCATCTTCAGCAGCCATTTGTGCTTCAATATCAGAGATACTGTACACATTTTCGCTAGCCACACCAACTTCTTTTGGTTCCATATCACGGTAACGTTGCATACCAGTACCAGCTGGGATGATTTTACCGATGATAACATTTTCTTTCAAACCAAGAAGCGGATCTTTCTTACCGCGAATTGCAGCATCCGTCAAGACACGAGTTGTTTCTTGGAATGACGCAGCAGATAAGAAGCTGTTTGTTTCCAATGAAGCTTTTGTAATACCTAGCAAGACTGGACGAGATGTCGCAGGGACACCACCAGCAACTAAAGTATTGTAGTTTTGATCTTTGAAGTCTGCAATATCCATTAAAGTACCTGGTAAAATTTCTGTGTCACCTGGGTCCATTACGCGAACTTTACGTAACATTTGACGTACCATTACTTCAATATGTTTATCGCCGATTTCTACCCCTTGCATACGGTACACGCGTTGTACTTCACGCAATAGATAATTTTCAACAGATAAAACATCACGAACTTGCAACAATTGTTTAGGATCGATTGAACCTTCTGTTAATGGAGCACCACGATGGATCATATCGCCTTCAGCGACTTTCATACGTGCTGTATAAGGTACAGTGTACGTACGAGTATCTGTTTTACCTTTAATTGTTACTTCTTTTGTACGTGTTGCAGGATCTTCTGAGATATCAATAACATCACCAGTTACTTCAGTAATCACAGCTTGTCCTTTTGGATTACGTGCTTCAAAAATTTCTTGGACACGAGGAAGACCTTGAGTAATATCATCTCCGGCAACCCCACCTGTATGGAACGTACGCATTGTTAACTGTGTACCTGGTTCACCGATTGATTGAGCAGCGATTGTACCAACTGCTTCACCTACTTCAACATCAGAACCAGTTGCAAGGTTACGTCCATAACAATGTTTACATACACCATGTTTTGTATTACATGTGAATACTGAGCGAATCGTTACAGTTTCAACGCCAGCATCAACGATTTGTTTTGCGATATCTTCAGAAATTAATTCATTTCCTTCAATAATTAGTTCGTCTGTTTCAGGGTTACGGATTTCTTTACGAGTGTAACGTCCAATTAAACGATCTTCTAATGATTCAATGATTTCATTTCCTTCACGAATTGCACGAATTTCAAGACCACGATCAGTACCACAATCTTCTTCACGGATGATGACATCTTGCGCTACGTCAACTAAACGACGAGTCAAGTAACCTGAATCGGCTGTCTTCAAGGCAGTATCGGTCATCCCTTTACGAGCCCCATGGGTTGAGATAAACATTTCTAAGACAGATAGTCCTTCACGGAAGTTTGAAATGATTGGCAATTCCATGATTCGACCATTCGGAGCGGCCATCAATCCACGCATACCGGCAAGCTGAGTAAAGTTGGAGATGTTACCACGAGCTCCAGAATCAGACATCATGAAGATTGGATTTTTTGCTTCCAAACCTTCCATCAGTTTTTGTTGGATTTCATCTTTGGCAGCATTCCAAACAGCGATTACGCGTTCATAACGTTCGTCATCTGTAATTAGACCACGACGGAATTGTTTTGTAATTGTTTCAACTTGTTTGTGTGCATTTTGGATAATTCCTTGTTTTTCTTCAAGAACACTGATATCCGCAATCCCTACAGTAATACCTGCATGAGTTGAATGTTTGTACCCTAAGTCTTTCATACGGTCAAGCATCTTAGATGTTTCAGTGACTTTAAAACGTTTGAAGACTTCAGCAATGATATTTCCTAAGTTTTTCTTCTTGAATGGCAAGATCAATTCTTGTTCTTTGATGTGTGCAGGAATATCTGTACCCGCTTCAACAAAGTATTTATCTGGCGTTTGAACAGTTAAGTTAAAGTCAGTTGGTTCATTCAAGTAAGGGAACTCTTGTGGCATGATTTCATTAAAGATAATCTTACCAACAGTAGTAATCATTGTGCGTTCTTTTTGCCAATCAGTAAATGGTTTGTCACCTAATGTGTTAGGGTTCACACCAATACGTGAGTGTAAATGAACGTAGCCGTTACGCCATGCAATCACAGCTTCATTTTGATCTCTGAAGACCATTCCTTCGCCTTCACGACCTTCTTCTTCCATAGTTAGGTAATAGTTACCTAAAACCATATCTTGAGAAGGTGTTACAACTGGTTTACCGTCTTTTGGATTCAAAATATTTTGTGCAGCAAGCATTAACATACGTGCTTCAGCTTGCGCTTCTTCATTCAATGGAACATGGACAGCCATTTGGTCTCCATCGAAATCGGCATTGTAGGCTTCACAAACAAGTGGATGCAAACGAATTGCACGTCCTTGGACCAATACTGGTTCAAACGCTTGAATACCAAGTCTGTGAAGTGTAGGCGCTCGGTTAAGTAATACTGGGTGTTCTTTGATTACGTCTTCTAAAACATCCCAAACTTCATCTTCTTGACGTTCGATTTTACGTTTTGCATTTTTGATGTTTGATGCAAGTTCACGTTGGACTAATTCACGCATTACAAATGGTTTGAACAATTCGATAGCCATTTCTTTTGGAAGACCACATTGATACATCTTCAAGAAAGGACCAACAACGATAACTGAACGACCTGAATAGTCAACACGTTTACCTAGTAAGTTTTGGCGGAAACGACCTTGTTTCCCTTTTAGCATATGAGAAAGAGATTTCAATGGGCGGTTACCTGGTCCAGTAACTGGACGGCCGCGACGACCATTGTCAATCAATGCATCAACTGCTTCTTGCAACATACGTTTTTCATTTTGAACAATGATTCCTGGTGCGTTCAAATCTAATAAACGTTTCAAACGATTGTTACGGTTGATTACTCGACGATACAAATCGTTTAAATCACTTGTTGCAAAACGTCCACCTTCTAATTGAACCATTGGACGTAAATCTGGAGGAATAACAGGAATAACATCCATAACCATCCAGCTTGGTTCATTTCCAGAGGCACGGAATGCTTCTAAAATATCTAAGCGGCGAATAGCACGTGTACGTTTTTGTCCTTGTGCTGATTTTAATTCTTCTTTTAATTCTGCAACTTCTGCATCCAAATCAACATTATCTAGTAATTGTTTGATTGCTTCCGCACCCATTGCAGCTTGGAATTCTTGACCATACTGTTCACGTTTTTCACGATATTCACGTTCAGTCAATAATTGTTTCTTCTCTAAATTAGTATTACCTGGTTCGATAACTACATAAGAGGCAAAGTAAATGATTTCTTCTAATGCGCGTGGACTCATGTCTAAAACAAGACCCATACGTGAAGGAATACCTTTAAAGTACCAGATATGTGAAACAGGAGCAGCTAATTCAATGTGACCCATACGTTCACGACGAACTTTCGAGCGAGTAACTTCTACTCCACAACGGTCACAAACAATTCCTTTATAACGGATACGTTTGTATTTTCCGCAGGCACATTCCCAGTCTTTTGTAGGACCAAAAATCCGCTCACAGAACAACCCTTCGCGTTCAGGTTTTAAGGTACGATAGTTAATCGTCTCAGGCTTTTTAACTTCGCCGTAAGACCAGCTTCTGATTTTTTCGGGAGAAGCCAAACCTATTTGCATACTTTCGAATTTATTTACATCGATCAAAAGGGGTTCCCTCCATTTCGTTTAATGGCAAAACCACAAGGCGGCTGATCATCGACCGCCTCGCAGCCCATAGACCGGATTAGTCTAATTTATCTTCTGCAGTTTCAAAGTTTTGAATCGCATCTTCATGCACTTCTTCAACTTGTTCTGCAGCTTGTTTTTCTAATTCTTTTGCAGATTGTTGTTCAGCAAATTTTGTTAAAGCATCTACTGTAATCAAATCATCATCTTCGTCATCCATGTCGCGTAATTCGATTTCTTCGTCTTGGATATCTAAGACACGCATGTCTAAACCTAATGATTGTAATTCTTTAACTAATACACGGAATGATTCTGGTACACCAGGTTTTGGAATTGGTTCGCCCTTAACGATTGCCTCGTATGTTTTCACACGACCAACAACATCATCTGATTTGTATGTCAAGATTTCTTGTAGGGTATAAGCAGCACCATAAGCTTCCAGTGCCCAAACTTCCATTTCCCCAAAACGTTGTCCACCAAATTGAGCTTTACCACCCAATGGTTGTTGTGTAACCAATGAGTAAGGTCCAATTGAACGAGCATGTAATTTATCATCGACCATGTGGGCAAGTTTAATCATATACATAACCCCAACAGACACACGTCCATCAAAAGGTTCCCCAGTACGTCCATCATAAAGAACTGTTTTAGCATCGCTAGCCATACCAGCTTCACGAACTGTTGCCCAAACATCTTCATCAGTCGCGCCATCAAATACAGGAGTCGCTACGTGGATTCCTAATTGACGTGCAGCCATACCTAAGTGTAATTCTAATACTTGTCCGATGTTCATCCGAGATGGTACCCCTAATGGATTCAACATGATATCGATTGGTGTTCCATCAGGTAAGAATGGCATATCTTCTTCTGGCATAATACGGGATACAACCCCTTTATTACCATGACGACCGGCCATTTTATCCCCTTCATGAATTTTACGTTTTTGAACGATATAAACACGAACGAGCATGTTAACACCTGGTGACAATTCATCGCCAGCTTCACGAGTAAAGATTTTTACGTCGTGAACGATTCCGCCACCACCATGTGGTACACGTAATGAAGTATCGCGAACTTCACGAGCTTTTTCGCCAAAGATTGCATGTAGCAAGCGTTCTTCTGCTGATAATTCAGTTACACCTTTTGGAGTGACTTTACCAACAAGTAAATCGCCATCTTGAACTTCCGCACCAATGCGGATAATGCCCATTTCATCTAAGTCTTTCAAAGCGTCTTCCCCAACGTTAGGGATTTCGCGAGTAATTTCTTCAGGTCCTAATTTTGTATCACGAGCTTCTGATTCGTACTCTTCAATATGAATTGAAGTATAAACATCATCTTTTACAAGACGACGGCTCATGATAATCGCATCTTCATAGTTGTAACCTTCCCAAGTCATGAAACCAACTAAAACGTTTTGTCCTAGCGCCATTTCACCTTGTTCCATAGAAGGTCCATCTGCTAAAGTATCACCTTTTTCAACGCGTTCACCTAAAAGGGCGATTGGGCGTTGGTTATAACTTGTTCCAGAGTTTGAACGACGGAATTTTGTTACAACATATTTATCTAATGCTCCGTTATCACGACGAACACGGATTTCTGAAGCATCTACATACTCAACGACACCGTCATGTTTACACAATAATGCAGCACCTGAGTCATGCGCAGATTTATATTCCATACCAGTACCAACCCATGGTGATTGCGGATTGATCAATGGAACAGCTTGACGCTGCATGTTGGCACCCATCAAGGCACGGTTGGAGTCATCGTTTTCCAAGAAAGGAATACATGCTGTCGCAACAGCAACTACTTGCTTAGGAGAAACGTCCATGTAGTCAACTTTATCAATAGAAACTTCTAAGTTTTCACTTTGTGCACGAGCCATTACAACGTCTTCAGCAAATGTACCATCTTCATTTAGAAGGCTGTTTGCTTGGGCAACGATATAGTGGTCTTCAATGTCAGCAGTTAGGTAATCAATTTGATCAGTAACACGCCCTGTCGCGCGATCAACTCGGCGATATGGTGTTTCAATAAAACCAAACTTATTAACTTTTGCATAACTTGACAAACTGTTAATTAATCCGATATTCGGACCTTCAGGGGTTTCAATCGGACACATACGACCATAGTGAGAATAGTGAACGTCACGAACTTCATAACCAGCACGGTCACGAGTCAAACCACCCGGCCCTAAGGCTGATAGACGACGTTTGTGTGTTAACTCACCCAATGGATTTGTTTGGTCCATGAACTGTGATAGCTGTGAAGAACCAAAGAATTCTTTGATACTTGCTACAACTGGACGAATATTAATCAATTGTTGTGGTGTTAAAGTTTCTGTGTCTTGAATAGACATTCTTTCACGTACCACACGTTCCATACGAGCTAAACCAATACGGAATTGATTTTGTAATAATTCACCAACTGAACGGATACGACGATTACCTAAGTGGTCGATATCATCAACATTCCCGATATCTTCCATTAAGTTCAAGAAGTAACTCATTGAAGCAATAATATCTGCAGGACGAATTGTCTTAACAGCTGCTTCTGGGTAACCATTACCGATTACGTTAACTTCACGTTCTGGATCTTTTGGTGAAAAGACTTTGATCACTTGAACAGTCATTGGATCAGTTACTACACCGTCTTCAGATGGGTAATAAGTAACTGAGTTTAAGCCATTGTCAATAAATGGAGCTAATGTTTCCATCACTTGGTGAGTCAACACAGTTCCTTTTTCAACGATGATTTCACCAGTTTCTGGATCAACTAATGTTTCAGCTAATGTTAAGTTTAATAGACGTGTTTTTAAGTCTAATTTCTTATTTACTTTGTAACGACCAACATTTGCTAAGTCGTAACGTTTTGGATCGAAGAAACGAGCATTTAATAAGTTACGAGAACTATCTGCTGTTTTTGGTTCTCCTGGACGTAAACGTTCGTAAACATCTTTCAAACCTTCTTCTGTACGTGAATCACTTGCATTTTTGTGCAAGTCTTTTTCAATAGTGTTACGCAATGTTTCGCTATCGCCGAAGATTTCAAAAATCGTATCATCAGAACCAAATCCTAATGCACGAACCAAAACAGTCAAAGGAATTTTACGTGTACGGTCGATACGTACATAAGAAATATCTTTTGCATCAGTTTCCATTTCCAACCAAGCACCACGGTTAGGAATAACTGTTGAGCCAAAGCCTTCTTTTCCGTTTTTATCTACTTTCCCATGGAAGTAAACACCTGGTGAACGAACTAATTGAGAAACAATTACACGTTCAGCACCATTGATAATAAATGTACCTTGTTCAGTCATTAGTGGGAAATCGCCAAAGAATACTTCTTGTGCTTTGATTTCACCTGTTTCACGATTTGTTAAACGCAAAGTAACATGTAATGGTGCAGAATAGTTAGCGTCATGTGCGCGAGCTTCTGCTACTGTATACTTAGGTTCCTTAAGTTCATAATCCACAAATTCCAAAGATAAATTGCCATTAAAATCATCGATTGGCAAAATGTCTTCAAACATTTCTCTAAGTCCTTCATCTAAGAACCATTGGTAAGAGTCTGTTTGAATTTCAATCAAATTTGGTAATTCCAACACTTCACTGATGCGTGCGAAACTTCTACGTTCGCGATGTTTTCCGTATTTTACTACGTGTCCAGCCAAGCTCTTCACCCCTCTAAAATGTCATTCAAAAAGACTACCCGACTAATTGTTACAAAAATATTTCAAATATTTTTTTTAGGTAACAACAGACATTTTTTGCGGCTTTTAGGCAAAAAAAAACCAAAAATAGAACAATCTCTTGAAAACTTACTTTCGTGAGCTCCTACTTTTGTTTCTCTTATAAAGCCGAAACGGACAATATTTCGTTTCTGCCTTTCATTCATCAGATAGTTTTTGCAACTTCATATAATACACGTATTTCGTACAAAAGTCAACCTCTCATCGCTTACCTCACTTGCTTTCGCAACCTTTTCTTAATTTTTCATCTACTACCAATTTTTTTCATTGTTCACTTTTGTGTTGACAGACCAAACCTCCTTTGCTAAGATTGAGAAAATTCATTTTGTGGAGGAACTACTATGATTACTAATCGAATAACACCAACACAACTGAATAACTTTTACTTTAGCTACTTTAGATAGGTTTGTATTCATCATGATGGATACAAACGTTAAACAACTTGTTTGTATCTATGATGGCTAAAGAACTTTGTATTACGCAAAAAGCCACGTAGACATTACGCTAAGTGGCTAAGCAAAGAAAATACAAAGTATTTCTGGTACCATACTTTTCTATTTATTTTCTCGCTTTTTCGAATCCATTTAGACGTCATGTCTGAATGGATTTTTTTGTTTCTTAAAACTAAGGAGGAAATCAAATGAAAAAGAATGTATTAATTGGACTTGGACTAACAGTATTACTTGCACTAGGCGGCTGTGCTCAAAAAAGCGAAGCAAAAAATGGCGATGAAGAAATGAAAACCGTCGGCGTACTTCAACTTGTACAACATAATTCACTCGACGATTCCTATAAAGGATTCAAAGCAGGCTTGTCAGAAGGTGGCTACGTTGAAGGCAAAAATTTAACGATTGACTATCAAAACGCTCAAAACAATCAGGATAACTTGAAAAGCATGAGCGAAAAATTAGTCAAAGAAAAACCTGATTTATTATTGGGGATTGCAACACCTGCTGCCCAATCATTACTAAATGAAACGACAACTATTCCAATTACTGTTACTGCGGTGACTGATTTAAAAGAAGCAAAACTAGTTTCTTCCAACAAAGAACCTGGCGGGAACGTCACTGGAACTTCTGATATGGTTCCAATCAAAAAACAAATTGATTTATTACTAAGCATCGTTCCTGGCGCTAAAAAAATCGGAATCATGTACAACAACGGTGAAGCAAACTCTAAGCTTCAAGGCGATCTTGCTCAAAAAGAATTAGAAAAAGCGGGAATCAAAGTAAAAGTCTTAACTGCCAACTCCACCAACGATGTTCAACAAGTAACGAAAAGTTTAGCCAAAGATGTTGATGGTATTTATATTCCAACAGACAATACATTTGCTAGTGCCGCAAGTGTCGTTGGTGAAGTCGCAAAAGAAACTCAGACCCCTGTCGTCGCTGGTTCAGCTGCACAAGTAAAAGAAGGCGGACTTGCAACTGTCGGCATTGATTATGAAAAACTTGGAAAACAAACTGGAATCATGGCTGCAAAAATTCTTGATGGAAAAGCAACACCCGACTCACTTCCTGTCGAATCTGCAGACGATTTAGAACTAGTTGTGAATGAAAAAATGGCAGATGCTTTAGGGATTGATCCTTCCAGCATCAAAGTAGCCGAATAGCAGACAATAGGAGGAGCAAAACATGTTAAATCTACTTTCAATTTTCTTATCATCTGCCTCACAAGGTGTTCTTTGGGCATTATTAGCAATTGGTGTTTATATTACGTTTCGTATTTTAGATATTGCTGATTTAACTGCTGAAGGAAGTTTTCCTTTAGGTGCTGGAATTGCAGCAATGAGTATTACACAAGGAATTCATCCTTTGCTTGCCTGCCTGCTAGGTTTTTTAGGCGGTGCGTTAGCTGGATTAGTTTCTGGCTTGCTTCATACCAAACTAAAAATCCCTGCATTACTTGCAGGGATCATTACCATGACAGGTTTGTATTCTGTGACCTCACGAGTGATGGGCGCACCTAATATCTCATTGCTTGGACAGCCCACTATTTTTGAATGGGTCGAATCATTGGGTGTTTCAAAAACAACTGCCGTTTTAATTGTCGGTTTATGTATCGCTTTACTGATTGTTTTTCTACTAGTGTTTTTCTTAAGAACAGAAACAGGGCTTGCAATTCGAGCAACGGGAGACAACCTAGCGATGAGTGAAGCAAATGGAATCAACACGGATAACATGAAAATCATTGGCTATATGATCTCCAATGGTTGTATTGCTTTAGCTGGCTCATTGCTTGCACAAAACAATGGCTTTGCTGACTTAAATTCTGGAATTGGCACAATTGTTATTGGCTTAGCTTCGATTATTATTGCGGAAGTTTTATTCCGTAACCAACCTCTACTTTCACGTTTCTTAACAGTCATTCTTGGTGCAGTGATTTATCGCTTCATTTTGGCACTCGTTTTCGAATTGAATGTCGAACCTAGTGACTCTAAATTAGCTTCTGCATTAGTTTTAGTTATCTGTTTATCTTTCCCACAAATTCAAGAAAAATTGCGCATTCCTAAATTCAATCGAGGAGGGAACAACAAATGAGTCCTGTATTGACAATTAAAGATTTACATCATACTTTTGAAAAAGGAACAACAAACGAAAATCATGTACTAAAAGGAATCAACCTCGCACTCCAACCGGAAGATTTTGTAACAATTATTGGAGGAAATGGTGCTGGAAAATCTACCTTACTTAATAGTATTGCGGGAACTTTTACTGTCGATCAAGGGCAAATTCTCTTACGTGAACAAGACATTACCAAAAAATCTGTAGTAGAACGTTCCAAAAATATCAGCCGTGTATTCCAAGATCCCAAGCTAGGGACAGCTGTTCGTTTAACTGTTGAAGAGAATTTAGCTCTTGCAATGAAACGAGGCAAAAAACGTGGTTTCTTTCGTGGCGTAAAGCCTCAGGACCGCCAATTTTTTAAAGAACAACTAGCAAGCCTAAATTTAGGATTAGAAAATCGTCTGACTACAGAAATTGGTTTATTATCTGGCGGGCAACGACAAGCAATCACATTATTAATGGCGACGTTACAACGCCCCGAATTGATTTTATTAGATGAACATACTGCTGCACTGGATCCGGCAACTTCTGCTACTGTAATGGAATTGACTCAGAAATTAATTCAGGAACAAAAATTAACAGCTTTCATGGTTACACATGATATGGAAGATGCCATTCGTTACGGCAATCGCTTAATCATGTTGCATCAAGGACAAATCGTTGTTGATATTGCAAATGAAGAAAAACAACAATTAACTGTTACTAAATTACTTGATCTTTTCAAAAAGAATAGCGGTACAACACTGAAAGAAGATACTGTTCTTTTAGCTTAATTCAATAAAAAGAAAAGCAGCTGAAATTAACTTTTTACTATTGTATACGAAGAAAGCCAGAATTTGATACAATAACAAAAAAGGAGTTGGATAATCAGATGGCTACAAAAGATACTGTACTTCGTTTACTAAAAAATTCAACGACATTTCTTTCTGGAGAAAAAATTGCCCAAGAACTACAACTTTCTCGTACCAGTGTTTGGAAAGCAATCAAAGAATTAGAAAAAGCTGGCTATCAATTTGAACATGGGCCAACCGGCTATCGGTACTTACCCTCTGATGTACTAGACGCAACAGAAATCAAACAGGAACTTCAGAACGACCAGCCACATTTGCACGTGCAGACAATGGCTACTTCTGAATCAACGATGCAAGATGCAAAACTAATTGCCGCAAAAGGAGCAGACTACCCTGCATTATTTGTGGCAGACATGCAGGAAAATGCACGTGGTCGTTTCGGCCGACCATTTTTTGCCGAACCAGAACGTGGCATTTACATGAGTTTACTTTTGCATCCCAACCAAGAGTTTGATGAATTACCTCAATACACTTTAGTTGCAGCCAGCGCTTGTGCTAAAGCAATCGAAAAACTTACGGGGGCATCAACTCAAATCAAATGGGTCAATGATATTTATATCAATGGTAAAAAAGTTTGTGGTATTTTATCAGAAGCGATTAGCGATATGGAATCTGGCAGAATCAGCCACGTAATTATTGGGATGGGTATTAATTTTTCATTACCACAAAATGAATTTCCCCAAGAAATACAGCAAAAAGCAACTTCTATATTTCCTGATGGTCATGCAACGATTACTCGTAATCAATTAATCATTGAAATTTGGAAAGAATTATTTGCTTACTTACGTGAGCCAGCAAATAAAGAATACTTATCCTTCTATCGAAAAAAATCATTTGTTTTGGGTAAACAAGTTTCTTTTACTCAAAAAGGTATCACGTATCATGGCGTTGCTAAATCAATTACGGATACAGGTGAATTAGTAGTTCAAACCCCTCAAGAACTTAAAATATTATCTTCTGGGGAAATCAGTCTTTCATCAATCAATTAAAAATACGCATACCTTATGACAAATTTTCTATCATAAGATATGCGTATTTTTTATTAGATGTTTTGACAAAGAATAGTTAACAATAATCCTAAAACATAGCTACCATTAAACAAAATCATGTTTTTGATGGAATAACTAAAACTAATTGGTTGTGGCAAACTTTTTTTGAATGCTTGCAAGTTCCCGTGAATTTTCGGAAAAGTTGCTAAGATAATCAAGATTGGCCATTCAAATACGCCCGTCAACAATCCTAATAATATCGCTACATAACTAGCATACATCAAGCTTTGAAAAAGAACTGTTCCCACTGGGCGACCAATATAAAACACTAACGTATAACGATGATTTTCAATGTCTCGATCAAGATCTCTTAAATTATTGGCTAGCATGATATTGGCAATTGTAAAAACTAATGGTAAAGAAGCGAGAACAATAGCCGCAACTGCCCAAAAATTTCCTTCCAACGCAAAATTACCAGTTTGGAAATCAATCATTAAATCATAGACATTCGTATTATGAGTATTGACATAAACAACCATTGCAAAAATCCCCAGCCCCATCGTAAATCCACTAAAAATTTCTCCTAATGGCATACGTGATAAAGGAATGGGACCAAAAGTATAAAACACACCAATAAAACAGCAAACCGCTCCCATCACTAACAGTAACCAGCCCGTTTGGATTGTCAAAATGATACCGATAATAAAAACAAATGCAATCATCCCCAAAATCATATTTCGAATAATTTTTGGTGAAGTATTTGTTCGACCAATTACGTTTTCTTGATATTTATAGACTTCCGAATGCGCTTTTTGATAATCCATATAATTATTGATTGCTGTCGTTGCTAAATCAAAAACTAACATTCCTATAAAAAATAAAAGTGTACTTAACCAGTGTACTTCATGAAAAAAAGCGATAGAGAATAAGACCCCTATCGCAAAAGGAAATACACTTGCCACTTTTGTTCGAATCTCAACGACTTCTAAAAAAATGTTCAGTGACATCTGCTTACTCCTATTCTAGCTTCGAACGATCACCCATTGAGTAATCTGAGTCTTCCGCTAATTTGAATTCATCTTTGATTGGATCAGTCACATAGACTTTTCCTTCTTTGGTAACAAAAATAGCATTTGTTCCATTGTCTAATTCTTCAACATAAGATAACCCTTTTTTCACACCCATTGAGAAAACTGCTGTTGAAAGGCCGTCACCATCAATTGATTTATTTGTGATGATTGTCACACTAGCAATATCATTGTCAAAAGGATATCCTGTTTGAGGATCAAATAAATGATGGTATTTCACACCATCTACTTCCAAATAGCGTTCATAAATTCCAGAGGTTACGAGCGTTTTATTTTTTTCTTTGATTGTCCCTAAAACCGAACCACGAGCAAGATTAGGATCCTGAATGCCGACATTCCAATCTTGATTTTCTCCACGAGGACTGTGTCCTAAAACATATACATTTCCGCCTAAATCAACAATTGCTGTTGTTACGCCGTTATCTTTTAGTACCTTGACAACTTCATCCGTAATGTATCCTTTAGCAATTGCCCCTAAGTCAATAATCATTCCTTTTTCTTTTAAGTAAACAGTTTTTTCTTCATCATTCAATTCAATTTTATGATAGTCAACTAATTTTAAAGCTTGATCAATTTCTTCTTGTGATGGTTTTCTGGCATCATCAAAACCAATGCGCCACAGTTGTGTTACTGAACCAATTGCCATGTCAAAACCGCCACGAGAATCTTCACTATATTCATATGCTTTCTTCACAAGTGAATAAACATCATCAGAAACTTTAACAGGTTTAATACCTGCTTGTGCATTGACCTCATCAATCTCGGAACCTGATTGATTGATTGTAATTTTGTCGCCTAATTCTTTTACTCGATCAAAGGCTGGTGTTAATACAGATTTTTTTCCTTCATCATACACTCGTATTCGTACATAAGTTCCTAACAAGAATTTTTCTTGTGCATATGGTTCACTCAAAATTCCTTTGGCTGGTTTATCGCTATCAGCTGTCTTTTCAGATGATGAACCACAACCAACCAGTGCAACTAAGGTACATACGGCTATTAAGGAAAGTAGTAATTTTTTACGCATAATTTTCCCCTTTTTACTTATTCTCAAGTTATCATACCTTCTTTTTTTCTAAATGAAAAGGTCGACACCAAAAAGAAAGAGGCTGATCCCAATTAAGTGATCAGCCCGTCATCATTTCTTGTTTAATTATTTAGTTACGATGTTGTCAACTTCAATTGTCGTTGTATCGCCTTTTTCAGCAGCATTGATCAATTGTTGACCATACATAATAAATGAATGTGAGCTATGTGTAGCACCTGTTACTACTTCTACATCAGCTGGTGAACCGTCTTCTTCACTCATCACTTTAACTAATTCTTCGTTTAGTTCTGGGATGTATGTTTCTGGAGCAGTTCCGCTTTTTTCTTTCATTGATTTGTTGTATTCAGCGTCATCTTGTTTTGATTTTCCATCTGCATTGATGTAATCAAAGTTTGATTTTGTAACTTTACCATCAGCTACAGTTAATTCAAATGTTGTACGGTAACCATTTTTTTCATTTTTTTCTTCTAAAGTATAAGTACCATCTTTCAAGTCAGCACCATTATCAATTTCAATTGTTTCTGTGTTTCCAGCTTGAGCAGCTTGGACTAATTGTTGAGCGTAGTTTTGGAAGCTTTCTGATGAATGAGTTGCTCCTGTTACTACTTCTACATCACCTGGGTTTTGTGCTTCAACAAATTTTTCATTTAATTCAGGAATAAATGCTTCTGGATTTGTACCAGATTTTGCTTTCATATTTTTATTGTAATCAGCATCTTCTTGTTTTGATTTTCCATCTTCATTTACATTGTCATAGTTTGATTCAGTGATCTTTCCATCTTTAACAACGATTGTGAACACGGTACGATAACCATTTGAATAATTTTTTTCTTCTAATTTATATGTGCCATCTTGTAATTCTCCACCTGCGATTACAGTTGCAGTTGATTCAGTTGTTGAACTTTGTGAAGATTGTGCAACTGAAGATTCTGAAGTTGAACTTTCTGAACTACTGTTGTTGTCTGCTCCACAAGCTCCTAATACCAAGGCTGAAAACGCTAAAACAGCAAATCCAGTTACAAAACGATTCTTTTTCATTATTAACCCACCAATCCCTTTTTATAATTCTTATAAATAATTTGTGATTCATTATACATTCTAATGAATCACACCAATAAGTCAACCGTTTTCTTAAAAAAATAACATGAATATGTAAATCGTTTTCTTTCAGTAACTTTCGTGAAAAAAGCGCTTAATAATCTTTTGATTAAAAAATGGAAAAGGAGTTAGACAAATTTACATAACGTATATATAATGTAAAAGGATTGTGTAGTAATTATCAAACTGAAATGTTTACTAAGGAGCGGATTATCAATGACAAAGCAAAATATTGTCGTTGTAGGTGCAGGGTATGCCGGTGTGTCAGCAACAAAATTACTGGCAAAAAAACTTAAAAAAGAAGACGTAACGATCACTTTGATTGATCGCCATTCTTATCACACTATGATGACAGAATTACATGAAGTTGCCGGAGGACGTGTTGAACCAGAAGCCATTCAATATGACTTACAACACTTATTTTCTCGCCAAAAAAATGTGCAATTAGTTACCGATACAGTAATTGGTATCGACAAAGAAAAGAAAATTGTTAAAACAAAACTAGGTACTTATCCATTTGATCAATTGATTTTAGGTATGGGTGGTGAACCAAATGATTTCGGAACTCCTGGAGTGAAGGAACATGGATTCACACTTTGGTCATTTGAAGACTCAGTAAAAATTCGTGAACACATTGAAACAACTGTTGCTAAAGCAGCAATTGAACCAGATGATGCCTTACGAAAAGCAATGCTAACATTCGTTGTCTGTGGTTCTGGATTCACTGGGATTGAAATGATTGGTGAGTTAATCGATTGGAAAGCTCGTTTAGCAAAAGACTATAAATTAGATCCAAACGAAATTACTTTAATGGTTGTTGAAGCAATGCCAACAATTTTAAATATGCTTGATCGTAACGACGCTGCTAAAGCAGAACGTTACTTACAAAAGCACAACGTTGAACTATTGTTAAATTCACCAATCGTTGAAGTGGATGCGGATCACATTAAATTAAAAGACGGACGTCAAATTCCAACACACACATTAATTTGGACTGCTGGTGTCAAAGGTACAACGGATGCTGCTGACTTTGGTCTTGAAACAGCACGTGGCCAACGTCTAGTTGCTAATGAATACATGCAAGCTAAAGGATATGAAGATAAAAACATTTATATCATTGGTGATTTAGTATTCTACGAAGAATTTCCAAATACACCAACTCCTCAAATCGTTCAAGCGGCTGAACAAACAGGTCATACTGCTGCTGCAAACATCGTCGCTTCTATTAAAGGCGGCGAGAAACATAAATTCAAAGGAAATTATCAAGGATTTATGGTTTCAATTGGAGCCAAATGGGGCGTTGCAAACTTATTTGATAAAATTCATTTAAGCGGATTTTTAGCTATCATTATGAAACATATCGTTAACTTAAAATATTTCTTCGATATTCGTTCTGGTTACTATATGTTCCAATACTTGATGCATGAGTTCTTCCACATTAAAGATGATCGTAATGTTGCCCGCGGACATTCTTCACGTTACGGAAATGTTTTGTGGAGTGTTCCTCTTCGTGTTTTCTACGGACTGGTATGGTTTATAGAAGCTGGTAAGAAAATTGTTGGTGATGGTGAAGTACTAAAACCTAGCACTTGGTTTGGTGAAGGTTCGTGGTTCCAAGGAAATAGCGTATTCCCTTGGACATGGGAATACAACGTTGCAGATGTTGCAAGTGGCGCATCAGCAGCCGGTGATGCAACAACAGCTGCGAGTGGTGCTGGTGAAGCAACAGCAGAAACAGCTACACAAGCTGCACACTTTGGTTTAAGTTACGCTTATGGCGAACAACCAATGGCAGTTATCGAAAAATCACCAAATTGGTTTACAAAAATCATGCAATTTATTATGCCCAATAATGACGTTGCAATGTTCTTCCAAAAATTCATGGTCTTCTTCGAAATTGCTTTAGCATTAGCATTGATTGCAGGATTATTTACATGGTTATGTAGTGCAACAACAATCGTTCTTGTCATTACTTTCTGTCTATCAGGTATGTTCTATTGGGTAAACATTTGGTTTATCTTTGTAGCATTCGCACTTATGAATGGTTCTGGTCGCGCAATTGGTTTAGATCGTTGGGTTATCCCATGGTTACAACGTACACTAGGTAGTTGGTGGTATGGTAGACCAAAAGCTCGCTACGGTGAAAAATAAAATGATTTTAGAAGAAAGTTCTAGGGGAACCTAGGACTTTCTTTTGTTCCTATGCTAAAATTGGAGCAGTTATTCTGGAACAAGGGGGTCAATTACAGAATGAAAGATTTTATCAAGAAAAGTTTACTCAAACCATGGGATATTTTCATCATTATGCTTTTGATTGTCCTTTCTTTTCTACCAATTATTATTTTTGGGAGTCAACAAAGTCAGTCTGTTGCAGAAAAAGAAGCTGTTTTACGCGTAGATGGAACAGAAATCAAAACGTTTCCTTTAATCAGTGGAAATAAGAGCTATACTTACACATATACAGATGCAGATGGTGACTACAATATTATTGAGATTGCCGGTGATAAAATACGAATGAAAGAAGCAGATTGTGGGGATCAAATTTGTGTTCGTCGTGGATGGGTAACGAAAAACGGCGAGACAATTGTTTGTTTACCTCATAAATTAGTGATTGAAGTTCGATCAACAGACGGGAGTGAGGCAGACAGCTTGATTTACTAGCTGGAAAAATTATGAGCAAACTACAAAAATTAATTTATATCTCCTTACTCGTGGCTCAAGGAGTCATTATTGGTTTATTAGAGAATATGATTCCTTACCCGTTTGCTTTTGCTCCTGGTGCAAAATTAGGATTAGCAAATTTAATTACCATTGTAGCCATTTTTACAATGAAAAAAAGAGATAGTTTCCTCTTGATTTGGTTGCGTTTATTTTTAACAACTTTACTTGGCGGAACGATTTCAACTTTTCTTTATAGTATGAGCGGTGCTTTATTGAGTTACTTTGGAATGCTTTTGATAAAACAATTAGGGCCAAAACGCGTCAGCATTATTGGAATCAGTGCTACAGGTGGTTTTATGCATAATGTAGGTCAATTAGTCACTGCGTCCTTTATTGCTCAATCTTGGACAGTTATGCTGTACCTACCTGTCCTTTCAGTTTTTGGCATTTTATCTGGAATCGCAATTGGTATTGCCGCAAATTATTTATTACAGCATGTCCAAACACTTCAACGATTCCAACTGGATTATGAACGGGAAACCAAACAAAAATGGAGCCCAGTGTTTTTAAAAAAATAATCGTTATACGAGGAGTTTTTTATGAATCTACATCCAATGTGGAAAAATTACCCAACTTTAGCTTTAGAACTAGAAGCTACGTTAACCAAAATGGAACAAATCATCAATCTTAAAAATAAACCTGTCGAGCAAGCAATTCGTGAAACAATTCATGCTGGTGGGAAGTTATTACGACCAGCTTATCAATTACTTTTTTCACAATTTGGATCAGAACGTGATCGTGACAAAGCAATTTCGCTTGCTGCGTCAATTGAAATGTTACACACAGCAACACTCATCCACGATGATATCGTTGATGAGTCAGATTTACGCCGTGGAAAGCCCACTTTACGTAATCAATTTGGGAACACCGTTGCCGTATACGCGGGCGATTATTTATTTGTTTGTTGTTTCAAGTTATTATCAGACTACTCAACATCACTTAAAAGTTTACAACTAAACTCAAGAAGTATGGAAAAAGTACTCGATGGTGAACTTGGACAAATGGATGACCGTTATCAATACAATTTATCTGTAAAAGAATATTTAGAAAATATCTCAGGAAAAACCGCTGAACTCTTCCAATTGAGTTGTTTTATTGGTGCCTATGAAAGTGGTACATCTGAATATTTTGCTAAAAAAGCAGGTGAAATTGGTAAAAATATCGGACTTGCTTTTCAAATCATTGATGATATCTTAGATTACACACAAGACAGTGAGGAAATTGGTAAACCGGTTTTGGAAGACATGCGTCAAGGTGTCTACTCACTACCATTGATTTATTCTTTGCAAAAGGAACAGGCTGCCTTACTTCCTTATTTAGAAAAAAGAGGAGATATGACTCTTGAAGACGTCAACACAGTCCGACAATTAGTTCATGAATTTGGTGGTGTTAAACACGCACAACGATTAGCTGCTAAATATACCGATGCTGCTTTGAAAGATATTCAAAAATTACCTCAAACAACTGAACAAACCAAAGAAAATTTATTAACTTTAACACAAACAATTTTGACTAGAACAAATTAAAAACGTTCAAGCAAAAAAATCAATAGTGATTTTTTGCTTGAACGTTTTTTATTTTATGAATTTTCTAGCGCATAGTTACGAATTCTTCTGCACCAGTTGGATGAATAGCCACTGTGTCATCAAAATCTGCTTTTGTTGCACCCATTTTGATGGCAACAGCAAAACCTTGTAACATTTCATCTACACCTACACCAATAGCATGTAGCCCAACGATTTTTTCTTCTTTTCCAACACAAATCAGTTTCATTTCACATTTTTGACGATAGTCACTCAGTGCAAAGTACATTGGAGTAAAACGTGAGCGATAAACTTTGATTTCTTTTTCACCATATTTTTTCAATGCCTCTTCTTCTGTCAAACCAATCGTAGCAATTGGTGGATGTGTAAAGATCACAGTCGGAACTAAGTTATAATCCAAATGTTCATCTTTCTTGTCATTAAATAAACGCTCTGATAACCGGCGTCCAGCAGCAATTGCCACTGGTGTTAGATCGATTTTCCCAATGACGTCACCCACAGCAAAAATATGTTCATCTGTTGTATTTTGATACTTATCAACTTGAACAAAACCTTTTTTTGTAAGGGTTACATTTGTATTTTCTAGTCCAAGATTTTCAGTATTAGGTACACGACCACCTGCAAAAAGCACACAGTCACCCGTTAACGTATTACCATTCTCAAAAACAACTGTATAGTCTTCTTCATTTTTGATAATCTCAACCGCTGTATGATTAGCAAAAGTCTTCATTCCTGCTGATTGGTATATTTCAATCAGGTTATCTGATAGCATCTTATCAAATGTGCGTAAGGGTCTTTCTTTTCGATATGCCCACATCACTTCACTACCAAACCCTTGCAACACGCCAGAAAGTTCTGCAGCAATATATCCTGCACCTAGTACAACTGTTCGAGCTGGTAACTCAGTTAATTCAAAGAAACCGTTAGAATCAATTGCGTATTCACCACCAGGGATTTTCATTTGACTTGCACGACCACCTGTCGCAATTAAAATTTTAGGTGCTTGGTATTGTTCACCATTTACTTCAACTGTTTGACTATCAATAAATGTTGCATATCCCTTAATTGCATCTACTTGATTACTGTCTAATCCTCGCTGATAAGCTCCATGTAAAAAGTCGATATATTTTTGACGTTTTTCTACTAATTCGGAAAAGTCAACCTTCGTTACATCTGCTTGAATTCCATAGCTTGATGCATCTCGCTCAATTGTTTCTAAAATCGTGCTTGCTTGCCACATCACTTTTTTAGGTACACAACCGACATTTACGCAAGTTCCGCCAAGTTCATTACTTTCAATCAATAAAACTTTCGCGCCATACATACCCGCACGGTTCGCAGAAGCAATCCCGCCGGATCCTCCACCAATCACGATATAATCATAGGTTTTCATTTCGTTCCTCCTAGAAAAGACGAGTTGCCTCGGTCATTATTCTTTCTTTTTACGAATCATATCACCTGGTTTAACTGGTTGCTCAACCGGCATTGTTAAAATCATCATTGGATTTGGTGCACGGTCAATTGATTCGCCGTCCTCATTATACATAACTTCTACCGTTTGATAAAAATGATTGAACCCAGGACCATAAAACTCAATTTCATCCCCAATAGAAAATAAGTTTCTTTGACGAATTGTCGCCATTTTCGTTTCAGTATCATAAGCTAAAACTTCTCCAACGAATTTATAAACAGGGATTTTACGTCGCGCACCAAATAATTGCTCGTTCTCACTCGGCGTATCATAATAAAATCCAGTTGCCAGTTCTCTTTGTGCAACTTTCCACAATTCATCAATCCACTCTTGTTTACATACATAATTTTCTGGATCAGCCATATAACTATCTACCGCAGCTTTATAAACATTTGAAACCGTAGAAACATAATGAATTGATTTCATTCTACCTTCGATTTTAAAGCTGTCTACGCCGTTTTCGATTAGTTCAGGAATATGTTCGATCATTGACATATCTACAGCACTCATTGAAAATTCTTCTTCGATTTCTCCAGAATCTGTCAAACTATTACGTTCTTGACCAAACGGCATATCAAACAAGCCATATTTCCAACGACATGATTGTGAACATCCACCACGGTTTGCATCACGCATCGACATGTGATTAGATAACGTACAACGACCAGAATACGAAATACACATAGCTCCATGGATGAATGCTTCTATCTCAATGTCCGTATTTTCACGAATAGCTGCAACTTCTTCCATTGATACTTCACGAGCCAAAACAACTCGTTCCAAGCCTTCCTCTTTCCAAAATTCCAAAGTTTCAAAATTGGTAGCAGAAGCTTGTGTTGACAAATGAATTGGTAACCCGGGGGCTTCTGTTGCACAAATTTCAATTAATGCTGGATCAGAGACAATCACAGCAGAAATACCAACATCACGTAAACTACGGAAAAATTCTCCCGCTCCTTCTTCGTTTCCTTCATGCGTAACCATATTTGCAGCTACATAAACTTTTGCTTGATGTTCTTTTGCAAAAGCAACACCTTCAGCCATTTCTTCATAAGTAAAATTACCCGCGCGACTTCGTAACCCATAAGCATTTCCACCGATATAAACAGCATCAGCACCATAATGAATAGCCGTTTTTAATTTTTCTAATGTTCCAGCCGGAGCTAAGACTTCCGGACGTTTTAATTTCTTTTTGGTTGTCATTTTTCTTTCGTCATACTCCTTATTTGATTGAAGTAGGATCAATATAAAAGAATCCTGTATCCAATTCTCGATTTTCTGGATGTAACTTGCGAACTTTCTCTGTTAATTCATTTGCTATTCCTTCGTTCCAATTTCCTGCTAAAATATTATTTTTTGCTTCGACAAATAACTTAGCAATTTCAACAAAAGCTTCTCCTGAAGTGAATAAACCATCTAGTTTCCAAGTTTGATAATGATAAGTATTTAATTGTTCCAACTCGTTCATTAAATTCAAATCATTACTTGCAAAAATATGTGTGCCATGACTATCTTCGTAAATCGAATAGTGAGTTTCTTCTTTCTTAGGTTCAGAAATAAAAAGACCTCTTTCACGTCCAACTTCTTCTGTTTGTTGTGTATAGTTATAATAATTTTGTAATAGTGGTCGTTTTGATTGATGGATACAAGTAGCACCGTATACTAAAATTTCTGTTGGAACTGCTAGTGATTCTGCCATTGCTTTCATCTCATCAAAAGGAACTTCTCTCGATAAAACAGCACCAACAGCTCCTTTTTTACTCCAAAAATTAATTTGGCGTGAGCTCGTTACCAGTGTTTCACCATCATAAATAAACGGCAAACGTAATTCTGGATTTTTCTTCATTGTATAAATAATTCCAGTGTCGCCTACCGTAATGACATCTGTTCCAATTTCTTTTAAAAATTGAAGATATTCTGGTACCTTTTTCATTTTTTCTGGATGAATAATACCGTTAACAGCGATATTCGCTTTTTTTCCATATTTATGTGCTAATTCAACTAATTCGCGCTGTTCTTTTCTAGTAAATGAAGCCGGCAAACGTAACCCGAATTGTTCTTCACCAAAATATAAAGTATCAACACCTGCTTTTAGTAATTCTTCTGCTTGGTTAAATGATTCAACAGTAGTTATGATTTCGATCATAGTTACCTCCTTCTACAACCTCATAATAGTAGCATAGGTCTAAAAACTTTCCAATAGTCCGTTATATTTAAAGTTGGATTTTCGAAAATATATTTTGGTTTTCTTAGTTAGAAAGTAAAAAAAATGACACAAAAATCAAAATTGATTTTTGTGTCATTTATCCAATGTAAATTCAGACAGAAACGATTTCCTTTTTAACTTTCGGTTCTCTAACATTCAAAGTGATTTTCCCTTTCGAACCACCAATAGTTACTCGATCACCTAGATGAATCTCCCCACTAAGCAAAGCTTCACTCAATCGATCTTCGACTTCTTTTTGAAGAGCACGACGGATTGGACGAGCGCCATACTCTGGATCAAATCCAGCTTTACCAATGATATCAATTGCAGCTTGGGTAATTTTCACTTCAATATCTTGGTCTGCTAAACGTTTTACAATCGCTTTACTCATAATTTGAACAATTTCACGAATTTCTTCTTTGTTCAGAGAATGGAAGACTACTGTTTCATCAATTCTGTTCAAGAATTCGGGACGAAAGGCTTTCTTTAATTCTTCCAAAATTCTTTTTTGCATTGCTTTATGATCTTTTGTTAAATCTTGAACGTTAAATCCAACATTTTTTTCTTCTCGAATTTGTGTCGCTCCAATGTTCGATGTCATAATTAGAATTGTATTTCTAAAATCAACTTTTCTACCCTTTGAATCCGTCAAATGACCATCATCAAGTACTTGTAATAATAAGTTAAAAACATCTGGATGTGCTTTTTCAACTTCATCTAACAAGATAACTGAATACGGTTTTTGGCGAATTTTTTCTGTTAATTGTCCACCTTCATCATAACCAACATAGCCTGGAGGCGAACCAATCAATCGACTAGTACTATATTTTTCCATAAATTCAGACATATCTACACGAATTAATGATTCTTCACTACCAAACATTACTTCGGATAAAGCTTTTGCAAGTTCTGTTTTTCCAACACCTGTTGGGCCAAGAAACATGAATGAACCAATTGGACGCTGTGGATCTTTCAACCCACTCCTTGCTCGACGAATTGCTCTAGATACTGCTTTAACCGCTTCGTCTTGTCCTACTACTCGTTCATGTAATAATGTTTCTAACTCTAACAAACGGTCGCTTTCTTTTTTCTCCAGTTGTTGTAATGGGACACCTGTCCATTCAGACACAACTGTTGCAACATCTTCATCCGTTACTCGATTAGCGTAACCACTTGTATTTTTTTCTTCTATCAACAAAAGTTTTTCAAGCTTTTGTGTAGCTTTCTTTTCTTGGTTGCGCAAATGAGCTGCAGTTTCAAAATCCTGTTTTTGAATTGCTCTTTCTTTCTCACTAATTAAACGGTCAATCTCAGCTTTAACTACAACTGACTCGCTTACATCACTCGTTTGATCTAATCGAACTTTTGCTGCCGATTCATCAATCAAATCAATTGCTTTATCTGGAAGCTGTCTAGAATTGATGTAGCGAACAGAAAGGGTAACTGCAGCGCGTAAAGCTTCATCAGTAATTGCTACACCATGATGTTCTTCATAACGTGAACGTAACCCACGCAAGATTTCTTCTGCTTCTTCAGCTGAAGGTTCCTCTACCTGAATACGTGCGAAACGTCTTTCTAAAGCAGAATCCTTTTCGATGTACTTTTGGTATTCATCTAAGGTTGTCGCACCAATTGTTTGAAGTTCACCGCGCGCCAATGCCGGTTTTAGAATATTTGATGCATCAATCGCGCCTTCAGCACCACCAGCGCCAATCAATGTATGTAGCTCATCAATAAACAAAATAACTTGGCCATCATTATAAATTTCGTCAATTACTTTCTTCATACGATCTTCAAATTCGCCACGATATTTTGTTCCTGCCACTAAAGAACCCATATCTAGCATCATCAAGCGTTTTGAACGCATTTCTTCAGGTACTTCACCTAAAATAATTTTCTGAGCCAATCCTTCAGCAATGGCTGTTTTACCAACGCCTGGTTCTCCAACAAGAACAGGATTGTTTTTTGTTCGTCGACTTAATACTTGGATTACTCTTTTCACTTCTTTTGAACGACCTACAACAGGGTCTAATTTATTTTCTTTCGCTAATTTAGTTAAATCACGTGCTAACGAATCTAAGGTCGGTGTTCCTTTAACGGTCTGACGTTTGTCTTGCGGACTTCTCCGACGACTAGCATTATTTTTAGGTCCTTCATTCATACCCATTTTTCGTTTAAGCATTTGGCGAACAGTAGAAACATCGACCCCTAGATTAATAAGAATGCGTGTAGCCATAATACTCTCATCTTTTAGTAAGCTAGCTAAAATCTGTTCTGTTCCGATTTTTTGAATATTCATTTTTTTTGCTTCGCTATTAGCTAATGCAAAAATTTGTTTCATTCGTGGTGAGTATGGGAGATAAATTCCTTCTGCATACTTATTTACGCCACCATAACCAATTAAATGTTCGATTTCTTCATAAAT
>NZ_CP172881.1:2622500-2641207 GCF_050529065.1 Enterococcus sp. DIV0174
TTTAAATGAAGAGAGTAAACCTCTCAAAACTGAACAAAGTAATGATGACAAACGTGTGTAGTCTCCGTAATATTCCTTAGAAAGGAGGTGATCCAGCCGCACCTTCCGATACGGCTACCTTGTTACGACTTCACCCCAATCATCTATCCCACCTTAGGCGGCTGGCTCCAAAAAGGTTACCTCACCGACTTCGGGTGTTACAAACTTTCGTGGTGTGACGGGCGGTGTGTACAAGGCCCGGGAACGTATTCACCGCGGCGTGCTGATCCGCGATTACTAGCGATTCCGGCTTCATGTAGGCGAGTTGCAGCCTACAATCCGAACTGAGAGAAGCTTTAAGAGATTAGCTTAGCCTCGCGACTTCGCGACTCGTTGTACTTCCCATTGTAGCACGTGTGTAGCCCAGGTCATAAGGGGCATGATGATTTGACGTCATCCCCACCTTCCTCCGGTTTGTCACCGGCAGTCTTGCTAGAGTGCCCAACTAAATGATGGCAACTAACAATAAGGGTTGCGCTCGTTGCGGGACTTAACCCAACATCTCACGACACGAGCTGACGACAACCATGCACCACCTGTCACTTTGCCCCCGAAGGGGAAGCTCTATCTCTAGAGTGGTCAAAGGATGTCAAGACCTGGTAAGGTTCTTCGCGTTGCTTCGAATTAAACCACATGCTCCACCGCTTGTGCGGGCCCCCGTCAATTCCTTTGAGTTTCAACCTTGCGGTCGTACTCCCCAGGCGGAGTGCTTAATGCGTTAGCTGCAGCACTGAAGGGCGGAAACCCTCCAACACTTAGCACTCATCGTTTACGGCGTGGACTACCAGGGTATCTAATCCTGTTTGCTCCCCACGCTTTCGAGCCTCAGCGTCAGTTACAGACCAGAGAGTCGCCTTCGCCACTGGTGTTCCTCCATATATCTACGCATTTCACCGCTACACATGGAATTCCACTCTCCTCTTCTGCACTCAAGTCTCCCAGTTTCCAATGACCCTCCCCGGTTGAGCCGGGGGCTTTCACATCAGACTTAAGAAACCGCCTGCGCTCGCTTTACGCCCAATAAATCCGGACAACGCTTGCCACCTACGTATTACCGCGGCTGCTGGCACGTAGTTAGCCGTGGCTTTCTGGTTAGATACCGTCAAGGGATGAACAGTTACTCTCATCCTTGTTCTTCTCTAACAACAGAGTTTTACGATCCGAAAACCTTCTTCACTCACGCGGCGTTGCTCGGTCAGACTTTCGTCCATTGCCGAAGATTCCCTACTGCTGCCTCCCGTAGGAGTTTGGGCCGTGTCTCAGTCCCAATGTGGCCGATCACCCTCTCAGGTCGGCTATGCATCGTGGCCTTGGTGAGCCGTTACCTCACCAACTAGCTAATGCACCGCGGGTCCATCCATCAGCGACACCCGAAAGCGCCTTTCAAATCAAAACCATGCGGTTTCGATTGTTATACGGTATTAGCACCTGTTTCCAAGTGTTATCCCCTTCTGATGGGCAGGTTACCCACGTGTTACTCACCCGTTCGCCACTCCTTTTCTTTCGGTGGAGCAAGCTCCGGTGAAAGAAAAAGCGTACGACTTGCATGTATTAGGCACGCCGCCAGCGTTCGTCCTGAGCCAGGATCAAACTCTCATAATAAAAGTTAGAACAATCTTTCGATTGTTAAGCTCAATTTGTTTGCTAGCATATTGCTTGCTGTTTAAAAATGTTTGTTGTCTTGAATTGAATCAAGACGCCCTACACATTTGGTTTGTCTTACTTTGTTCAGTTTTCAAAGGTCTACTTGAATTGCCGTAGCAACTTTTATATCATATCAGAGTGACGTTTGAATGTCAACTCTTTTTAAAAAAGTTTTTTTTGATTTCGTTTGAGAAATCTTTCAGCAACTCATTTATCATATCGCATCGTTTGTTATTTGTCAAGAACTTTTTTTGAAGTTTTCCTTGATGAAATCAAGCTTCATAAGCAGTTCTTTTTAAACAACTTAGTTATCTTATCATGCCATAATGAACATGTCAACAACTTATTTAACGACTAATCAACAAAATTTTAATTGCTCTTGTTGAACAAATAATAATATACCAACTTAAAATTCTAAAGTCAATAATAAAAATGCTGTTTTAACAACATTTATAACAAGTTCGATCATTGTTTAATTCTGCTTTAAAATCATTCGCTTTTTACACTATTTTCGCTTGATTTTATATTACATCTGTAATAATTGTTCAGTTTTTTTCTATTATGTTTGATTTACAGTGATTTCTTCTAAATTTTTTGTTAACAAAGTGTTGCTTTTATCTATTTCTGCTTTTTTTTGCTAGAATAATAGTAAACACACTTATTCTGGAGGATTCATTATATGAAAATTTTAATTGCAGATGACGACAAAGAAATTGTAGAGTTATTAAGTATCTATGTACACAATGAAGGTTACGAGGCAGTAAAAGCTTATGACGGAAAAGAGGCACTATCAAAAATTAGAACTATTCCCGATATTGAATTGCTTATTTTAGATATCATGATGCCTGAAATGGATGGTATGCAAGTTGTAAAAGAATTACGAAAAGAATCTCAAATTCCAATTATTATGTTAACAGCAAAAACAACTGATATGGATAAAATCAAAGGGTTAGTTGCTGGTGCAGATGACTACGTAACCAAACCATTTAATCCATTGGAAGTTATGGCGCGTGTAAAATCTTTATTACGTCGTACAAAAATGCAAATAACTGCTGAACAACCGGATGTATTAGAAGTAAATTCATTAATAATCAACAAAGACTCCCATGAAGTAAAAACAATTGACGGGAAAGAAATCCAATTAACTGCTTTAGAATTTGGCATTTTATATCTTTTAGCTAGTCACCCAAATCGTGTATTTAGTGCGGATGAAATTTTTGAACGTGTTTGGAAACAAGAAAGTATTGTCTCAGCAAAAACAGTTATGGTTCACGTGAGCCATTTACGAGATAAGATTGAAGAAGCTACAGGTGGAGAAAAAGTAATTCAAACTGTTTGGGGGGTTGGATATAAAATTGACGCAAGATAAGAGCGTGGGAAAAGAGAAACGACGGCGTATCATTTTAACTTCCAAAGAAATCAGTGAACTTTTAGCAGAAGGAATTATCACAGTTATTCTTTTACTTCTATTAAATGTCGCTATTTTAGTAGTAATTAGTTCTGTCATCAACAGCTCTCCTTCTCTCACAAACGCAATTTGGGACTCAAAAAATATTTTTGCCCAGCGACTTGGCTCTGATCTTTTTTGGAATGGTAGGAATTTTATTATTCCGCTTTTCTTACTATTAGATGTAGCAGTTTTATATTGGCGCTTGATTCGGCGCTATCGACAAATGCAATTACGTCATATTATCAGTGAGCTACATTTCATTGCTAATGGTAATTATGATCATCGAATCCCTTTTGAACTTAGTGGCGATCTTAGTAGAGTTGTTACTAGTATCAATGGCTTAGTAGATAGTACGGTTGCTGCTATTGAGGATGAGCGAAAAATTGAAAAATCAAAAGACGAACTGATTACAAACGTGAGCCATGACATTCGTACACCCTTAACATCCATTATTGGTTACTTAGGTCTGATTGAAGATGGACAATATCATTCTCAAGAAGATCTTTTGAAGTACACACATACTGCTTATGTAAAGGCAAAACAAATGAAATCCTTAGTTGAAGACCTTTTTGAATATACAAAAGTGCGACAGCCAGCAGTGCCTGTTAACTTTTCAGCATTTGATTTGATTCAATTAATCGAGCAGCTTGCTGCTGACTTTGAGTTGGAAGCTGCAAAAAAAAATATTCAAATACTTGTTCAATCTAAAGAGTCTTCTCTGATTATGGATGGGGATACAGAAAAATTGGTCCGCGTCTTTAATAATTTAATTACAAATGCCCTGAAGTACGGTAAAGGAGCTACAAATATTATCATTGAAGTCGAACGTGTCGGAACAGAAGTTGTAGCAGTCGTTAAAAATAATGGGGCAATGATTCCAAAACAATCTCTTGATAATTTATTTGATCGTTTTTATCGTGTGGAAGAATCTCGATCACAAGCAACTGGCGGAACAGGACTTGGGCTAGCAATTGCTCAAAGTATTGTTGCATTACACGGTGGGTACATTTATGCAAAATCAGATCAAAGTTGGACTTCATTTATTATGCACCTACCTTTGAAAAAAAATAGTAAACTTCCTCAAGATGAAAAATAATCAGTTGACGAATATCTCATTTTTCGATATTCTTAAGTCAATTAGTGAATACTAAACACAGAACCTAGTACACTTTATTTTTTAACAGAGAGCTGATGGTCGCTGCAAATCAGCAAAAAATAATTTGGAAGTTCCAGTTCTATGATGTGTGCTTTTTGAAATAAGAAAAGCCGGTTAACAGCCGTTATCTGTAAACAAGAGCAGCAATTAAAGCTGAACTCGGGTGGTACCGCGAATACAAAACTATTTCGTCCCAAGATTTTTGGGAAGGAATAGTTTTTTTTATTTATAAAGGAGGAATTAATTAATGTTAGATGTAAAAATGATGCGTCAGAACTTTGACTCAGTTCAAGAAAAATTAATGACACGTGGCGTAAAAAAAGAAACTTTGGCTGAATTTATGGAATTAGATGAAAGTCGTCGTAATCTGCTTGTAAAAAGTGAGGAATTAAAAAAATATCGAAATGATGTTTCTGCAGAAATTGCACAACTAAAACGTAATAAAGAAGATGCTTCTGCAAAAATTTCAGAAATGAAAGAAGTTGGTGGGAACATCAAAGCCTTAGATACAGAAATTGCTGATGTTGATGAAAAACTTACTCAGATTGCTACTACTTTACCAAACTTGCCTAATGACTCAGTACCAATTGGAAAAGATGAAGACGATAATGTAGAAGTTCGTCGTTGGAGCAATCCCCGAAACTTTTCTTTTGAACCTAAACCACACTGGGAAATCGCAGAAAATCTTGATATTTTAGATTTTGAACGTGGCGCAAAAGTTTCAGGAAGCCGTTTTGTTTATTATAAAGGATTAGGTGCACGCCTAGAACGCGCCGTGTATAATTTTATGCTTGATCAACATATTTATGAACATGGTTATACTGAAATGATTACTCCTTACATTGTTAACAGTCGTGCAATGTTCGGGACAGGTCAATTTCCAAAATTTAAAGAAGATGTTTTCCAATTAGAAAATACCGATTTAACATTGATTCCTACTGCAGAGGTTCCTTTAACCAACTATTATAATGACGAAATTTTAGATGGAAAAGATTTACCAATTCGCTTTACCGCTCTTAGCCCTGCTTTCCGTTCAGAAGCTGGTAGTGCTGGTAGAGATACTCGTGGTCTGATTCGTTTGCACCAATTTAACAAAGTTGAAATGGTTAAATTTTCTGATGCTGAACATTCTTATGAAGAACTAGAAAAAATGACTAATGATGCTGAAGATATTTTGCAAAAATTAAACTTACCTTATCGTGTCGTTGCTTTGTCAACAGGTGACATGGGCTTCTCTGCTGCTAAAACGTATGATTTAGAAGTTTGGATTCCCGCGCAAGATACTTTCCGTGAAATTAGTTCATGTTCAAACTGTGAAGATTTCCAAGCACGTCGAGCAATGATTCGCTACCGTGATGAAGATGGAAAAATTCATTACGCTCATACATTGAATGGATCTGGTTTAGCTGTTGGCCGTACAGTTGCAGCTATCTTAGAAAACTACCAAAATGAAGATGGCTCAGTAACTATTCCTGAAGCTCTAGTGCCATATATGGGTAATTTAAGAGTAATCAACTAAATTTACTTTCTAAAACAAAAAACTTCCACCAAAATCAATTATGATTTTGGTGGAAGTTTTTCTTTTATTTATGATTCAACTGAGTAGTTTGGTGCTTCTTTAGTGATTTGAACATCATGTGGATGTGATTCTTTTAGTCCACTGCCACTCATTTGGATGAATTGTGCATCATCTCGTAGTTGTTGTAAGTTTGCAGCTCCGACATAGCCCATTCCTGATTTTAATCCACCAATCATTTGGAAGATAATATCTGCTACGCTTCCTTTATAAGCTACACGTCCTTCAATACCTTCGGGAACTAATTTATTTGCTTCATTGATACTTCCTTGGAAATAACGATCTTTTGATCCTTTTTCCATCGCACCTAATGAGCCCATTCCACGATATGTTTTGAAACGACGACCTTGGAAAATTTCGAATTCACCTGGTGATTCATCTGTTCCGGCTAGCATACTACCTAACATAACTGCATGTCCTCCAGCAGCTAGTGCTTTAACAATGTCACCTGAATATTTGATTCCGCCATCGGCAATAATTGTTTTACCATACTGACGCGCAACAGAAGCTGCATCATAGATTGCTGTCAATTGAGGAACACCGACACCTGCAACAACACGGGTTGTACAAATCGAACCAGGTCCAATACCAACTTTAACAACATCAACACCAACATCATAAAGTGCTTTCGTTGCTTCAGCAGTTGCTACATTTCCAGCAATCAGTGTTGCTGCTGGGAAAGTTTCACGAATTTCTTTAATCTTGCGAATTACACCTGCACTGTGTCCATGAGCTGTATCAATAATGATTGCATCTACACCAGCAGTTAACAATGCATCAGCACGTTCAAAAGTATCGCTTGTTACGCCTACAGCAGCAGCAACTAATAAACGACCATGTTCATCTTTCGCAGCATTAGGAAATTCGATGACTTTTTCAATATCTTTGATAGTAATCAAGCCACTTAAACGACCATCTTCATCGACGATTGGTAATTTCTCAATTTTGTGTTTTTGTAAAATTTTCTCTGCATCTTTTAGAGAAGTTCCTTCTGGGGCAACAACTAAGTTATCCTTTGTCATCACATCGTCAATCGGAATATGATAATCTGTTACGAAACGCATATCACGGTTAGTAATGATTCCTACTAATTTTCTATTTTCCAAAGTTTCAACAATTGGAACACCACTAATTCGATATTTACTCATTAATTCTTCAGCATCAGCAACTAGATGTTGTGGTGTTAAAAAGAATGGGTCAATGATGACGCCACTTTCTGAACGTTTTACTTTGCGAACTTCTTCTGCTTGTTGGTCAATTGTCATGTTCTTATGAATAACACCTAGACCACCCTGACGAGCCATCGCAATTGCCATCTTACTATCAGTTACTGTATCCATGCTTGCGCTCATAATTGGAATATTTAACTTAATGTTTTTTGCTAGTTGTATGCTCATATCCACTTCGTTTGGTAACACGTGACTTTCTGCTGGTATCAATAAGACATCATCAAAAGTAAAACCTTTTTTCGTGAACTTTGTTTCCCAGTTGGACATTGTTAGTACCACTCCTCTAATTTAGTTTATCTATTAAAATAAGCGATTTTATCCTTTAAGTCAATAACTAAGAAGCAACTGCTGCTTTATTTCTCATAAAACAAAGATTTTATTTTGATTATTCTCATTGTTACGAAAGAAAATATAAAAAAAAACAACGCACGAATAATTTCGTACGTTGCTTGCTAATTATCTTCTTGGAACAGATAGACTGCCCACGATTTCATATTTTTTCTTCAAGTAGTAACGTAGTGCTAATGCTGCTGCACCAATCACAATTACTGCAATTGGATTTAACACTGGGTTAAGAACTGGTGGAAGTAACGTTGTCGCTGAGAATGCGATTACCCACACAAGTGTTGAACCACCTAAAATCAATAATGTTTTTAACATTCCTGGTTTCTTGCTTCTATCTGCACCTGGATATTCATACTGATAAATATATTTATACATCATATAAAATACCCAACCACCGATAGCTGATCCAAACAGAAGTGTTGAGATTCCATAAGCTGGAGCTGTTTCACGTGAAAAGAAACCTGTAATTGCAATCATGATACTCAATAAACCTAATAACAATAATGTATTATCTAACCACATCAAAACTGGTGTAGAAGATTTTTTAGGTGCTACTGGCTTACTAATAATTGATTCTGTTCGCTCAGAAACTGTTCCAAAAAGCTGACGTGCAGTTTTGCCGCCTTTTTGTTCTTTCACCAAGACAGGTAACATATCATGAAGCGCATTAACTTTCTCTGCCTCAGATAAGTTTGCTGCTTCTAAAGATTTTTTCAAATCAAAAATATACTGTTGGTTTCGCTTCGTTAATTGTGTTTCTAAATTATTATTTTCTTTCACCATTTCACGTAATTGCTCTGGTTCCATGATCTAGTAGTCCTCCTTAGCCGTTAGTTTGCTTAACGGTCGTCACAAAAAATATTTTAACATATTTTTAGCAAACTATGATAGCCCTTTTATACATTAAAACGGAACAACATAACGTCTCCATCTTGTACAATGTACTCTTTACCTTCTAAACGAACACGTCCAGCTTCTTTAGCTGCATGCATATTTCCATATTTATTCAAATCATCGAATGAAACTGTTTCTGCACGAATAAAGCCACGTTCAAAGTCCGTATGGATAATTCCAGCTGCTTGTGGTGCCTTGATTCCTTTTCTGAAAGTCCAAGCACGCACTTCTTGCTCACCTGCTGTGAAATAAGTTGCTAATCCAAGTAATCCGTAGGCTGCACGAATCAATTGATCTAAACCAGATTCTTCAATTCCTAAAGCTTCTAAGAATTCTGCTTTGTCTTCTTCATCTAGTTCAGCAATTTCTTCTTCTGCTCGGGCACAAACTACGATAACTTCAGCATTTTCTTCTGCTGCAAAATTGCGCACTTCTTGAACATAATGATTTGATTCTGCATCAGCAACATCATCTTCTGATACGTTCGCCACATATAAAATAGGTTTAGTTGTCAGTAAAAATAGACTCTTAACGATTTTTTGTTCTTCTTCCGTAAATTCGATTGAACGGGCAGAACGGCCTTCTTCTAAAACTGGTTTGATTTTATCCAACACAGCTAACTCTGCCACAGCTTCTTTATCTTTTGTTTTTGCTACTTTAGCCACACGTGTATAACGTTTAGTAATTGATTCCAAATCAGCTAAAACCAACTCTAAGTTGATTGTATCAATGTCGCCTAAAGGATCTACACGACCTTCAACATGGGTGATGTTATCGTCATCAAAACAACGAACAACATGACAAATTGCATCTACTTGGCGAATATGGCTTAAAAATTTATTTCCTAATCCTTCACCTTTACTTGCGCCCTTAACGATACCGGCAATATCAGTAAATTCAAATGTCGTTGGTACAGTTTTTTTCGGTTGTACAAGTTCTGTTAAGCGTTGTAAACGCCAGTCTGGTACTTCAACCATTCCAATGTTTGGATCAATTGTTGCAAAAGGATAGTTCGCTGCTTCTGCTCCAGCTTTTGTAATTGCATTAAATAAAGTTGATTTTCCTACGTTGGGCAAGCCAACGATTCCAGCAGTCAATGCCATAAATTAATTCACTCTTTCTTTGCCTTTTTTTCAAGTATTTTTTTTAGTTTTTTTTCAAAATCGCGACGTGTCATCATCACGATATGGCCACAGTTCACACATTTAATTTTGATGTCTGCTCCCATACGAATGATTTCCCAACGATTTGTTTGACAAGCATGAGGTTTTTTCATTTCAACAATATCGCCTAAATCATACATAAAATAGCCTCCTGTTTCTACTCTTCATCAAATTGAATGTTAAGAATATCAAGAATTCTTGTTAAATCGTTTTGTGAAAGATACTCAATTTCAATTTTTCCTTTGCCATCTTTTTCTTGAATTGCAACACTCGTACCAAATTTATCCATCAAACGATCTTCGCTTTCACGAATGTAATAAGGTTTTTCTTTTGCCAAACGTGGGATTTTTTTCTTTTCTTTCCCATCATTTTGATTTAATTCAGACACTGTTTGTTCTAATTGACGAACAGTTAAGTTTTCAGATACTACACGATTAGCTAATTTCAAAATAAGATCTTTATTTTTTAGACCTAATAAGGTTCTAGCTTGTCCCATTGATAAACGGTGATCTTGAACCATTTCCTTCACTAGATCTGGTAAAGACAACAATCGTAAGTAGTTCGCAATGTAAGGACGACTTTTCCCTAAACGGCTGGCTACTTCTGCTTGTGTCAAATTCAAATTTTTCATCAGCATTTCGTAAGCTTCTGCTTCTTCTAAAGGATTTAAATCTTCTCGTTGCAAGTTTTCTAAAACAGCAACCTGCATCATTGCTTCTTCATTGAATTCTCGTACAATTGCTGGAATTGTTTCTTTTTCAGCTAATTTTGAAGCACGAAAACGTCGCTCACCAGCGATAATTTCATACCCTTTTACCGTAGATCTTCTAACAATAATTGGTTGAAACACACCCGATTGTTCAATTGAATTAGCTAGCTCCTGTAGAGATACTTCTTCAAACGTTTTTCGTGGTTGATAAGGATTAGGACGTAGCTCGTTCAAAGGTAATTGAATAACTGCTTCGTCTTTTACATCAACACTTTCTAAATTTTCTAAATCTTGAAATAGCGCGTTGATTCCTCGACCTAGGCCTTTATTTTTCTTCACGATCAACCACTTCCTTTGCCAATGCTTGATAAACTTCTGCTCCTCGAGAACGTGGATCGTAGTCAATAATTGGTAGACCATGACTTGGTGCTTCTGATAAACGAACATTTCTTGGAATAATCGTATCATAGACTTTTTCACGGAAATACTTACGAACTTCTTCCACAACTTCTGTCCCAAGGTTCGTTCTTGCATCATACATCGTTAATAAAACGCCAGCAATTTCTAAGTCGGGGTTAAAATGTTTTTGTACTAAACGAACGGTATTAAGTAATTGGCTTAAGCCTTCTAAAGCATAATACTCACACTGGACAGGTATTAAAATTGCATCACTAGCAGTAAACGAATTGATTGTTAAGTGACCTAAAGAAGGCGGGCAATCAATCAAAATATAATCATATTGATTCTTTACTTCTGCTAAAGAACCTTTTAATCGAGATTCTCTAGCCATCATAGAAGTTAATTCAATTTCTGCTCCAGCTAATTGGAGAGTAGCAGGCACGATATTTAAATTTTCATGTTCTGTTACAATCGTTGCTTCTGCAATTGGCAATTCATTCACCAATACATCGTAAATATCTTGCTTAACATCCGGTTTTCGGACACCCACACCGCTAGTAGCATTTCCTTGCGCATCCATATCAACTAAGAGTACTTTTTTTCCTAGGCTAGCAAGACAAGCACCTAGATTAACTGTAGTTGTCGTTTTACCAACTCCACCTTTTTGGTTTGCAACAGATATAATTTGTGCCATCTCTTCTCCTCCTACTTAATGGGTTGCTTATTAGGCAATCCAGGTTTTCTTGGATATTTTTTTGGTGTGACTTTTTTCTTTTCTATAGTAAGAATATGACGTTGATCCGAAATTTTTGGCAGATCAACTGCTGTCTCCTTGATAAATTTACCACCCAAGATAGCAATTGCATGTTTTGCTTCAGTCAATTCTTCTTCACTTTTAGCAGCTTTTAATGCATAAAAATGACCACCTAACTTGACTAGTGGCATACATAATTCTGCCAATACGTTTAATCTAGCAACAGCCCTTGCAGTAACTAAGTCAAAAGATTCACGAAATTCTATGTTTTGCCCAAATGTTTCTGCGCGATCATGGTATAAAGAAGCACTAATACCTAATAAGTTAGTTAATTCTGTTAAGAAAGTAATTCGTTTATTTAATGAGTCAACAATTGTAATTTGTAGCTCTGGAAAAACAATTTTTAATGGAATACTTGGAAAGCCTGCGCCTGATCCAACATCACACAAAGAAAGCTTCTCGGTAAAGTCAACTTCAAAAGCCAGTGTCAGCGAATCATAAAAATGTTTCAAATACACTTCATTTTCATCTGTAATAGCTGTTAAATTCATTTTTTCATTCCACTCAACTAGTGTTTTAAAATACGTGGCAAATTGCTCCATCTGATGATCTGATAAATGAATTTGTTTTTCTGCTAATGCTTGGCGAAATTCTTCTGGTGTCATAATTAGTCCTTTCATTGTGAAACAGAAATTGTTTCACAGAATCTTCTCCTACTTTAACGCAATTTTCTTTTTCTTGCAATGCTTCCTTGGACAATCTTAAAAAAATTCGCACTAAAAAACGAACAAAAAAGAACTCGAGCAAGTATATAAATTATTACAGCTCAAGTTCTCTTTTTATTTTAAAAATTTATTGGGCAGATGCGTTAACTTTCGCAATCTTCCCTTGTTCGATATAGACCATCAGAATACTCAAATCGGCAGGATTTACACCACTAATTCGACTCGCTTGCGCAATCGTTTCAGGTTGAATTTTTTGCAATTTTTGTTTTGCTTCTGTAGCTAAACCATTGATTGCTGCGTAGTCGATATTTTCTGGAATTTTTTTAGCTTCCATACGTTTTAATTTTTCAACTTTTTCCATGGCTTTTTTGATGTAACCTTCATATTTAATTTGAATTTCAACTTGTTCAATTTCTTTATGTGTCAGTGCATCATTTTCTGGAATAAATTTTAACAAATCTGCGTAAGAAATCTCTGGACGTTTCAAGAAATCACTTGCCAAGACACCATCTTTTAATGATGCTGCTTCAATGCTACTCAAGAAAGCTTGGACTTCCTCTGTTGGCTTAATTCGAATGCTCATTAATCGTTTAATTTCTTGCTCAACCGCTGCTTTCTTCGATAGGTAAGAATCATATTGTTCTTCTTTTACTAATCCAATTTGATGACCCATTTCAGTCAAACGTAAATCTGCATTGTCATGTCGTAAAATCAAACGATACTCGGCACGAGAAGTAAGTAAACGATAAGGTTCATTTGTTCCTTTTGTCACCAAATCATCAATCATCACACCAATATAGCCATCACTACGTTTAATTACGAAAGGATCTTTTTCTTGGACTTTTAATGATGCATTGATTCCAGCAATCAGACCTTGACCTGCCGCTTCCTCATACCCACTTGTTCCGTTTGTTTGACCAGCTGTATACAAGTTTTCAATTACTTTTGTTTCAAGTGTTGGACGTAATTGATGTGGCTCAATGACATCATACTCAATGGCATATCCCGTACGCATCATTTCCACTTTTTCCAAACCAGCAATTGAATGCAATACATCTACTTGAACATCTTCTGGTAACGATGTGGATAGCCCTTGGACGTATACTTCTTCTGTATTTAATCCTTCTGGCTCTAAAAACAATTGGTGACGTGGTTTATCAGCAAAGCGAACAATTTTATCTTCAATTGAAGGGCAGTAACGTGCGCCCACACCTTCAACAATTCCAGTAAACATCGGTGCACGATGTAAATTGTCACGAATAATTTGATGCGTTGATTCACCAGTGTAAGTTAACCAACAAGGCTCTTGATCAATTTTATATGCACTATCAGGTGTGCTAAAACTAAAATGATTAGGTTTTTCATCACCAGGTTGTTCTTCTGTGACTGAATAATCAATTGTACTTGATTTTACACGTGGTGGTGTTCCTGTTTTAAATCGTTCAATCTTAAACCCTAATTCCTTTAGATTATTGGCTAAACCTACTGATGGCTGTGAGTTATTTGGACCTGATGAATATTTTAATTCACCAATAATAATTTCACCACGAAGAGCTGTTCCAGCTGTGATAACAACAGCTTTCGCGCTATAACGTGCGCCTGTAGAGGTAACGACGCCACGACAAACACCATCTTCAACAATTATTTCTTCAACAATTCCTTGTCGTAGCGTCAAATTAGGTTCTTTTTCAATGGTATGTTTCATTTCTGAGGCATAGGCATGCTTGTCAGCTTGTGCGCGCAAAGCACGAACTGCAGGTCCTTTTCCGGTATTCAACATTCTCATTTGAATGTACGTTTTGTCAATATTTTTTCCCATTTCTCCGCCTAAAGCATCAATCTCACGAACAACCACTCCTTTAGCTGGTCCGCCTACTGATGGATTACAAGGCATAAATGCAACCATATCCAAATTAATTGTTAATAGCAATGTTTTCGATCCTAGTCTAGCCGAGGCTAACGCTGCTTCAGATCCAGCATGCCCTGCTCCAACAACGATGACATCATACGACTCTGCTTGATATTGATTCAAAAGATGTTCCTCCTCTATTTTCCTAAACAAAATTGACTAAATAACTGTGTTATCAATTCATCTTGGACACTATCTCCAACTACTTCTCCAAGATAGTCCCAACAACGTGTCATATCGATTTGAACTAAATCAACAGGCATACCAGCCTCTATTCCTGTGACCACTTCATCTAATGAAATAGCTGCTTTTTCTAATAATGCGATATGTCGCGTATTTGAAACATAAGTTGCATCTTTCTCGCCTGTTTTCCCACCGAAAAACAGTTCAGTAATAGCAAGTTCTAATTGATCCAAACCATCATTGTTTGTGACTGAAACTGGAAAAACAGGTTCATGATTAATAAATGTTGCTAGTTTATCTAGTTCAATTTTTGCGGGTAGATCAGTTTTATTTAAAAGAATGATTCTCTTTAATCCATTGGTTGCTTCTAATAATTGTTCATCTTCTGCTGTTAGAGCTTCACTTTGATTTAAAACTAATAAAATCAAATCAGATTCAGACAAAGCTTTTCTACTTCTTTCTACACCAATTCGTTCTACAACATCATCCGTCTCACGAATTCCAGCTGTATCAATCAATTTCAAAGGTACCCCCCGAACATTGACATATTCTTCAATCACATCACGTGTCGTTCCGGCAATATCAGTTACAATTGCTTTTTCTTCTCGCAATAAATGATTTAGCAAACTTGATTTCCCTACGTTAGGGCGTCCAATAATTGCTGTGCTTAGCCCTTCTCGTAAAACTTTTCCTTGTTTTGAAGTTGCCAATAGCTCTTCAATTTTTTGATGAACCATTTGCGCTTTTTCAAGTAATAATTTAGTTGTCATTTCTTCAACATCATCATATTCTGGATAATCAATATTGACTTCAACTTGTGCTAACGTTTCTAAAATTTCTTGGCGCAATGCACGAATTAATGAAGAAAGATTTCCATCTAATTGATTAATTGCTAGGTCCATTGCCTTATCTGTTTTTGCACGAATTAAATCCATGACAGCTTCTGCTTGTGACAAATCCACCCGTCCATTTAAAAATGCACGCTTTGTAAATTCTCCTGGCTCCGCTAGACGCGCACCCTCTCTAAGTAAAAGCTGAAGTACCTGATTGACTACAACAATCCCACCATGACAATTAATTTCAACCACATCTTCACGAGTAAAAGTTTTCGGTGCTAACATTACTGAGACCATCACTTCATCCACTAGATGATTATCTTTTGGATCAGCTATATGACCATAATGAATCGTGTGGCTAGGTACTTCGAGTAAAGTTTTTGTTCCACTACGATAAACTTTATTGGCAATTTGAACTGCATGATCACCACTCAAGCGTACAATACTAATTGCACCTTCACCTGGTGGCGTTGAGATTGCTGCGATTGTGTCAAACTCCAAAGTAATTTCAGCCATTTTTTCACTTCTCCTTTAATTTTACGCACAAAAAAAGCGCCCACTCCACCCTTTACATAAAAAGGTGAACTTAGCACTTTGACTGCTTGTTCTTGATTAAATTCTTGTCATAGACTATCACATTTCTAAAAATGAATCAAGTTCTTTTGATTGACTAGTCTCTAACCTTATTTTTAAGCAAAAAAGTACAAAGCAAATGCCTTGTACTTCTTTTTATCAAAGTTAGACTACTACGATCGTATACTTCGATAAGAATGATTTCTAGTAAAATATACTTGGTTTAAAAAATTTTGTCAATCTGATTTTATTTCTTCACACCATTTAGCCATAAAAAAATTATTTTAGTGTTCTTTTTTCTTTATTATCTTATATATATAGAAACAAAAATAGAAACAAAAAAGGAAATGTCACAAGTCAACTGACTTGTGACATTTCCTTTTTGATTTTTATTTCACTTTAATAGAATCTTTTTGCTGGCTCAACAACTAAATATCGATAAGGCTCTTCACCTTCAGAGTGTGTTTTTACTCCGTCATTTTTACTTAGTGCTGCATGAATCTGTTTTCGCTCAAAAGCCGGCATTGGTTCTAAAAATACTGGCTGACCTGTACGAATGACTTTATCAGCTGTTCGCTCAGCTAAACGCTGAATAATTTCTTGGCGCTTTTCACGGTAGTTTCCTACATTAACAACAATTGATAATTTGTTTGTAGCCACCCGATGGATAAATACTTGTGCTAAATACTGCAAAGCATTCAGTGTCTTCCCATGTTTACCAATTAAAATTCCTTGTTTTTGTGTTTCTAAGTGAAAAACAACTAAGTTTGCTTCTCTCTCCATTTTTACCAGAGCAGGCGCGTCCAAATGTTTAGAAATTTCAGTAAGATAAAGTGCCAATTCCGTTAAAGCTGCTTCATCATCCAAGTCACTTAATTCTTGTTCTACTGAACTTTCTTCTGACTCTACTTCAATTTCATCGATCACTGTGATTTCTACAGGAGCTTCTTCTAGAACGTCTTCAACTGTTTCTTCCACTACTTCTGAAATAGTTTCACTAACAGATGGCTCAATAGACACTTGAGCATCTTTACGGCCCATCCCAAGGAAACCTTTTTTTCCTTCGTCAAGTATCTCAAGTTCAACTTGATCTTTAGTCAAACCTAATTGATTCAAACCATTTTGAATGGCTTCATCTACTGTTGCAGCTTTATAAATCGGCATTAGCATTACCTCCCTTATTTTTTACGTTTTTTCTTAGGACTTGTGGCTTTTTTCAACGCTTTTTCTTTTTCACGAATCTTCATTGCTACTTCTTCACGTTCTTTACGGATCTTAAACGGATTATTAATCAACAATGTCTGAACAACTTGAAAGGCATTTGAAACTACCCAGTATAATGAAAGACCACTTGCTAAGTTAACACCCATAACTAAAATCATCACTGGCATAGCAAAACTCATAATTTTTGTTGTTGGGTTTGACTCAATTTGACTCATACTAGATAAGTAAGTACTTGCAAAAGTAAAAATTGCAGCTAAAATTGGCAAAATAAATGTTGGATCTGCTTCACCTAAATTAAGCCAAAGAAAATGTCCCTGTTTTAATTCTGGTACACGAGAAATTGATTGCCATAATGCCATCAAGATTGGCATTTGTACCAACAAAGGAAGACATCCAGCGTATGGATTTACACCATTTTCAGCGTAAAGCCGTTGTTGTTCTTCTCTCAATTTGCTTTGAGTCTCAGGATCTTTAGAAGAATATTTCTGTTGTAGCTCTTTTAATTTCGGTTGAACTTCTTGTGTTTTGCGCATACTTTTTGTTTGAAAATGCATTAATGGTAATAAAATTACCCGAATCACTAATGTAAATAGGATAATCCCGATTCCAGCATTCCCAAATGATAAGCCTTTAATCGCTTGAGCAAAATTATAAACAATGTAGCGATCCCAAATTCCTGTACTTTGTGCACTCACTTCTCCAGTTCCACAACCAGACAAGATGACAACTAAACTAATTATGCCAGCCATCAAAAGTAAACGTTTGTATTTCTTCACGTACTCGTTACCTCTCTATCGATTATTTTTGCAAGCTTTAAGACATGGACTAAATTTGAGCGAATCTCATCGTAAGTCAGTCCTTTAACACTTGGTCTTGCAATTACAATAAAGTCTAATTCTGGATCGATTTCATCTTTAAAAGAATAAATCGCTGCACGAATCTTTCTTTTTACATCATTGCGGGAGACTGCATTTCCAACTTTTTTACCTACTGAAAGTCCTACTCTAAAATGAGGTTGGTCTTTTTTATCTAATCGGTAAACAACAAACTTACGGTTAGCAAAGGAAGCCCCTGTTTTAAAGACGGCTTGAAACTCTCGTTCTTTTTTTACTCGATACGCTTTTTTCATTAGTTTTCTTTCCTTTTCTATCTCTCACTTACGTGAACCATCATACCATATTTACTGTTATCAGTTCATCATTTCCCTAAAAAAGGGCATAAAAAAAACCACTGAAACCCCAGTGGCCTAAGCTGAAAGAACTTTTCTTCCTTTACGACGACGGCTTGCTAAAACACGACGTCCATTTTTAGTACTCATACGTTTACGGAATCCGTGAACTTTTTGACGTTTACGTTTATTTGGTTGGTATGTTCTTTTCATGTATTCCACCTCCAAAATTTCTTATCTAATTATAAACACAGACATACTTTGATAGTATACCGACTAGAATGCTGTTTTGTCAATATAAAATAATATTAACTCTCTTAAAACTTATCCACAACATTATTTTTTGCCGTGTGATTTTTTTGTGGAAAAAGTTATCAACAACAATTATCCACAATTTTTTTAGCCCATTTTTTACACAGAATAAACACATGTAAAAAAAGAAATCCACAGACTCTCTCTTTTCTGTGAATTGTTTATTCAATCGCTTATAAATATTAACTTTTTTATCCACAAGTGCTTGTTAAAAACTTTTTTATTAGCTGACTTATCCACCTGTTGATTACTCCTGTGGATAAACTTTTTCCTCTCTTGTGATTTTCTCTTTTTTTTTGACGTGGATTTTGTGGATAATACAAATAAATTTATTTTTTTCTTTTCTTTCTGTGGAAAACTATCTGAAAAAATGCTAAATTAGTACTAGTTATTCACTTTTTAATGAAGGAGGAAGCCTT